>JBBRXR010000139.1:0-5318 GCA_038238485.1 Elusimicrobiota bacterium
ATCGTAAACGAAACCCGACGTCAGCGATTTCGCGAGGTCATCGATCGACCCGAAGTCTTCGTAGTAACCCTGCTTCTCGCCGCTGAGCATGGTGTGAAGGGCATGATGAAAGTCGTCGGACCACTGGCTGTCGAAGCCGAACCCGGCGAGTTCGCGCGAGCGGATGACGCGGTTATCATTCAGGTCGCTCTCAGCGATCAGGAAGACCTGGCGGCCCGCGCGCTTGGCGTGCTCGTGCACGTGCGAGCACAGTTCCTCGAGGAACGGCTGGGCGGAGAAATCGAGGATCGCGTGAATCGCGTCGCAGCGCAACGCGTCAACGCGGCATTCCATCGTCCAGTAAATCGCGCTCTCGATGAAGAAGCGGCGCACGTGCTCATTGTGGGCATCGTCGAAGTTAAGCGACGCTCCCCACGGCGTTTTGTAGCGGTCGGTGAAGTAGGGGCCGAAATCGTTAAGGTAATTCCCCTCGGGGCCCATGTGGTTGTAGACGACGTCGAGCACGACGGCGAGCCCCGCCTTGTGGCAGGCCGCCACGAGGCGCTTGAACGCCGCCGGGCCCCCGTAGGTGTTCTGCGCCGCGAACGGCGACACGCCGTCGTAGCCCCAATTGCGGCCGCCTGGGAATTGCGAGACCGGCATGATCTCGACCGCCGTGACGCCCAGCGTCTTCAGATAATCGAGCCGGGGAACGACGGCGTCGAACGTGCCCTCGGTCGTGAAGGTCCCGACGTGCAACTCATAGATCACGTAATCGGCCAGCGGAAGGCCGGTCCAGGCCGCGTCGGCGGGGAATCCGGCGTCGACCACTTCGGACGGACCGTGGACGCCGGTGGGCTGGCTCCGCGAGGCGGGATCGGGCCGTTCCTTGTCGCCCATTCGAAAAAGATAACGATCGCCCGCGCGCACACTGCCGACGGCAGCGTAGTGATAGCCGTCATCGCGCTTCTCCATCGGCTGGGAACGATTCTGGCTGACGACATTAACCTCCACCCGCTCAGCCGCGGGCGCCCACACCAGGAATTCGGTTCGGTCCGGCGCGGGCGTGGCGCCCAGCCGGACGGGATCGAAGGGCTTCATCCCTGTTCCTCGGCCCGGAGAAAGAGGGCGCCGAGCGGCGGGATGTTGAGGTTGAGTGAATGCGGACGGCCGTGCGCGGGCACATCGTCGGCATCAAGACCGCCAAAATTCCCCACGCCGCCGCCGCCGTAAACAGGCGCGTCGGTGTTGATGATCTCCTGCCAGCGGCCGCCGGTCGGGACGCCGATGCGGTAGCCGCTGCGCGGAACGGGCGTGAAGTTGCAGATCACGAGGATCTTCTCGGCCGCGCCGTGGCGAAGGAAACTGACAATGCTGCCTGCGGCGTCGCTGCAGTCCACCCATTCGAATCCGCTGACGTCGCAGTCGAGCAGGTGAAGCGCGGGTTCGCGCCGGTACGCGGCGTTCAGATCGCGCACGAGGGTCAAAATGCCCTGATGTTGCGGGTCGTTGCTCTGGTCCCAGGCGACGCTGCCGTCGTGGTTCCACTCGGCGCCCTGGCCGAACTCGCTCCCCATGAAAAGAAGTTTCTTGCCGGACATGCCGAACATCATGCCGTAGAGCACGCGGAGGTTGGCGAACTTCTGCCACGCGTCGCCGGGCATCTTCGCGAGAAGCGAGCCTTTGCCGTGCACGACCTCGTCGTGGGACAGCGACAGCACGAAGTTCTCCGTGAAGGCATACAGCAGGCGAAACGTGAGCTGGCTCTGATGATAGGTGCGGTGAATCGGATCGCGCGCCATGTAGTCGAGGATGTCGTGCATCCATCCCATATCCCACTTGAAGCCGAAGCCGAGGCCGCCGATGAACGTTGGCTTCGACACCATCGGCCAGGCTGTCGATTCTTCGGCGATCGTCTGCGCGTCGGGAAATGCCTTGTAGACTTCCTCGTTCATGCGGCGAAGAAACGAAATGGCTTCCAGGTTCTCGCGACCGCCGAATTTATTCGGGACCCACTCGCCCGACTTCCGGGAATAGTCGCGATAGAGCATCGAGGCCACACCGTCGACGCGAAGGCCGTCGAGGTGGTACTTCTCCATCCAGAAAAGCGCGCTGCTGATGAGGAAGCTTTGAATCTCATTGCGGCCGTAATTAAAAATGAAGCTTTTCCAGTCGGGATGAAACCCTTCCTTCGGGTCAGCGTGCTCGTAGAGATGCGTGCCGTCGAAAAATCCAAGGCCATGCTCGTCGGTCGGGAAATGAGACGGAACCCAGTCGAGGAGAACGCCGATGCCGCGCTGATGCAGGGCATCGACCAGGTACATGAAATCCTGCGGCGTGCCGAAACGCGAGGTGGGCGCGAAATAGCCCGTCACCTGGTAACCCCACGAGCCGAAGAACGGATGTTCCAGGATGGGCATCAGCTCCACGTGCGTGAAACCCATGTTGCTGACGTGGTCGGCCAGTTTCACCGCGAGCTCGCGGTAGGTGAGAGAACGGTTCCCTTCCTCGGGAACGCGCATCCACGAACCGAGATGGACTTCATAAATCGAGATCGGGGAGCTGTGCGCCTGGCGGTTGCGCCGGTTCGTCATCCACGACGCGTCGTTCCATTGGTAATCGAGGTCCCACACGACGGAGCCGGTCTTGGGCGCCACTTCGGTGTGAATGGCCATCGGGTCGGCCTTCTGAACCTTGTAACCGTGGTGATGCGACTGAATGAAGAACTTGTAGCACTGGCCTTTTTTCACGCCAGGCACGAACCCCGCCCAGATGCCGCTCTGACCCTGCGATTGAAGATGGTTCGCCTCGCCGTTCCAGCCGTTGAAGTCGCCGACCACCGACACGTGACGGGCGTTGGGCGCCCAGACGGAGAACGTCACGCCGGGCTTGCCGTCTTTCGTTTCCATGTGCGCGCCGAGCTTGTCGGCCAGCCGGAAATGGCTTCCCTCGTTGAAGAGGTAAAGATCCTGATCGCTTAAATGCATTACGATTTTCTCCCCGCGTTAATTTCGTCGGGCATCAGGTTGCGGATGCCGCGAATTGGTATGTGAGCCCAGCCCGGCCGGTTGTTCAGCTCGTAGCCGAGCTCGTACACCGCCTTTTCCAGAAGAAAAACGTTGAGCAGCCGCTCCGTCTGCTTGCGATCGGGCGGAATGAAGCTTGAACGCCCCGCCACTTCCAGATACGACTGGAGGAACGCGCCCGACACGCACCGGTACCACTCAATCGCGCGCCGTTCCTTGGCCGCGTCCGGCTCCTCTCCGAGTTCCGCGTAGGCCGCGTAATGGAAAGAGCGGATCATTCCGGCGACATCGCGCAGCGGTGAGCGTTTGAGGCGGCGCTCTCCAATGGACCGGGCCGGCTCGCCTTCGAAATCGATAATCATGAAATCGTTGCCCGTGAAGAGAACCTGGCCGAGGTGATAATCCCCATGACAACGGATCTGCGTGGCGCGCAGGTTCTCGGAGCGGATGCCCATGAAAACGGAATGAATGCGCTCTTCCATTCCGCGCAGCGCCTCCGCCTCGGCGCGTCTCGCGGGCGGCAGGTCTTTCAATTTCCGATTCAGCGTGGAGAACACCTTGTGATTGAGACCCCGCAGCGACTGGTAAAAAGATCGCTGGCTGAACGGCGTGAACGGTTCGGGCCGAAAATTGGGATCGTCGACGTCGCTGGCCAGCGCCATATGCAGTTCGGCGGTGCGGCGACCAAGGATCTTGGCGGAGTTCAGGAAAGGGCCGATGATCACGGCGGCCGCTTCAAGATCACGTTCGGCAATCTCGAAGAGCGAACCGCCGCCGATCGCCGGAACGCGTCCGTCGGCAAGGTACGAGCGGAGCGAGTCGAGCGCGTATTTCCATGCGTCGCCCACGTTCAGGACGAAGCCGGTGAGAAGTCCGATGGTCGTCGGCTCGCCGCGGCCGGACTTGTAATTGATTTCTCCCGCCAGCGGCGGAACATGGGGATATTTCGCGCGCTCGGTGAGAAATCGGCTGATCTCCTCGTCCGAGCTGACGCCGGGCTCGATTTTTCGGACCAGTTTGAGCATGAAATCATCCGCGAAGCGAACCGACGTGTTGCTCTGCTCGCCTGTCATCACGCGCGGCTCGGCGGCACTCGCGGGCGTCTTCGCACGCAGCGCCGAGGTTGGGACGAATCGCATGGTGCCGCGGATGCCGTGAAGCTGCCGCGACTCGATGAGCGACTGGAACACCGTCCGGCAGAAACCCGGATCGGCCGAGGCGTCGATCAGAAGGCCGTCCTTGTCCCCCTGCGCCGCGTTCTCCACGCGGGCGATGATGGAGTTGGCCGCATCACCGGCCAGAACGCGGTCTTTCTCTTCAACCAGGCATGTCACCGGCAGGAAATAGTCTTCCGGGCTCCCGTCGAGATATTCGACCCGGACGATCAAAAGGAACGACGTTCGGCCGTCGTAACCGAGCGGGATGGACTCGGTGATATGCGCGACGCGGATCTGCCGCGACTTCCCGGCGAACCACCGCCGTGCCGACATGAACCGCGGCAGGACGTTCTCGACGTCTCCCCCCGCCGCCACGAGGGTGGTCCAATCGCCTCGCCCGGAAAGAGCGGGCACCACGGCGGATTCGTCCGGACGCACCGGCAGCGCGACGCGTGGCTTCTCCAGGGAGAACCAGTAGAACGCGTGCGGGCCGAGTGTGATGAAATAAGGAATCTCGCCGACCAGCGGGAAATCCACGTGGCCGAACATTTCGATGGGCCGCATGCCCTTGTAGGCCGACAGGTCGAGTTCAACGAACTGCACGAATCGCGACAGGTTCGCCACGACAAGAATCGTCTCCTCGCCGAGGCTGCGCGTGAAAACGAGGACTTTCGGATTATTCGGCGCCAGGAAGTGAATGTCGCCGCGACCAAACGCGCGGTAGCGGCCGCGAAGGGCGATGAGCCGCTTCGTCCATCGCAGGAGCGAATGAGGATTCGCCTGCTGGCCCTCAACGTTGATGGCCTCATAGTGGTACTCGGGGTCAATGATGATCGGCAACATCAGCTTCTGCGGGTTGGCCCGGGAGAAACCTGCGTTCTTATCAGAGCTCCACTGCATGGGAGTGCGCACGCCGTTGCGATCACCGAGATAAATGTTGTCGCCCATCCCGATTTCGTCGCCGTAATACAGGACCGGCGTTCCCGGCAGGGAAAAAAGAAGACCGTTCATTAACTCGATCTTGCGACGGTGGTTACCAAGCAACGGGGCCAGACGGCGGCGGATGCCCAGGTTGATGCGCGCGGTGGGCTCATGCGCGTAAACCTTGTACATGTAATCGCGCTCTTCGTCGGTCACCATCTCCAGCGTGAGCTCG
>JBBRXR010000140.1:0-5296 GCA_038238485.1 Elusimicrobiota bacterium
GCGCCGAGCCCCGCCGCCGCGCAGGCCTGGAAATTCTACCAGGAGGCCGTGGAAAGAGAGATCTCGGATCCCGAGAAGATTGAGCTCCTGGAATCGATGCTGCTTCGCTTTGGCGAGCGGGAAGCCGCCCGCATCAACATCGAACTCGGGAAGCTCCGCCGCCACGTTCCGAAGGGCCGATAATAATAGGAGGGAGGGTGGAAATTGCCTTTTAGCCCCATTACATTGGAGAAATCGATATGAATCCGCAGGACGCAGATCCCATCCCGAAAGAAGCGGCCGACACGGCCGGAACGCCGCCGAACCGGGCGGTGCCGCCCGACAACGCGCCCCCCGCCGCCGCCGAGCTGATGGACGACATCGACGCTTACCAGAAGCGCATCGAGCGCGAGTGGGAGAGCGCGAAGACCATTTACCAGTCGCGTATCTCCGAGATCATGGACGAGTTTCTGAAGAAGGGAAGCGAGGCGCCGGCCAATGGCCACACGACATCCGGCCACAAGTCGGCCGCTCCGTCGCAGGACACGCTCGAGAAAATGGTGTCCCGGGTGGCCAATGAACTTCGAAACATGGACTCGCGTCCCCACCAAAATCCGGCCGCGCCCGAACGCCTCCAACTGCCCGCGCCGGCGCCACGCCACACGTTCCTTAAAAAGTTTTTGACCGTGGCATTCGCCGGCGCGCTTGTCGCCGCGGCGGCCCTCACGCTTCGCATGCCGGAGTGGACCGCCCTCCCGTACGCCCGCACGGGCGGCATCGCGGTGGCCAATGGAAATATCTACGTGGCCGACTGGCTTCGCAAAACGCTGTACGTCCACTCGATCAAACGCGGCGCGCCGATCGCGGCCGTCGAAGCGCTTCCCGTTGGCCTTGTCGCCGGCCTTCAACCGAAAGGCGACGTGCTCTGGACCATCGACGGCCTGACGCATGAGATTCTCAAGCACACGATGACACCGGACCATCAGGTGACCGACCGCTTCCCCGCGCCCGACGCCAAACCCGTTGGGCTCGTCCTCGACCGAGATGATCTGTGGGTCGCCGGACTCGAAAGCAAAACGCTGTACCGACTGCGCGCCGATAATCCGGCGGACGTCCGTGACCGCTTCGAGTTCGCCGCCGGCAACGTCACCGCGATGCAGATGCAGGCCAAGCGCCTGTGGGTGCTCGACGGCAAGGCGCGCGAAATGACCGTTTTCCGGATTCAGAAGCCCCTCAAAGCCCTGGCCACATTCGACCTCGATCCGTTCCTTCGAGGCTCGACGCCCACCGGCCTGGCCATCAGCGGTTCAACCGCGTGGATCGTGACGGAGAATCCGTCGGCGATCGTGCGCGTGCCGCTCTCCAAAATCAAGAAATCAAAAAGCTCGGAATTCTAAGGTTGGTTATTCCCGCGGACGCGGGAATTCAGGCGGGTCGGGACTAGCTCGCGCGATCGCGCAGTTCGTCGATCCAGGCGAAGAGCCCGTTGCGAAGCTGAACCGAGAAAGCGAACAGCTCGCGCCGCAGGCGGCCCGAGCGCGTTCGCGTGGAAATGCGCGTGAGCAATCCCATGCACACGTCGGCGTGCTTGAGCGCGCGTTTGCATTTGGCGATGTTGCCGCGGATGCGTTCGTCGGCGTAGCCGATGCGATGGCCTCCCGCGACGTTGATCGCGATCCAGTTCGAGTGAAAACGCAGCGATTCGAACTCGGCGTTGTACTTCTTCCGGTAGGCGGGCCCACGCAACTTGAGGTACCGGTCGATCTCCTGGGACGTGCAGATCGCGAACCGGCAGCAGTCGCGGTAAATCAAAACGGTGGCGAGCGGCGCGCCTTCACCCCAATAGTGCGGGTCTTCATCGGTGGCGGGATGGTAATCAGCCTCAGGATCGTCGTCGCCGGCGAAAGGAACTCCCTGAAGCTCCTGAACGATGGAAGGAACGCCTCCGAAGCCATACTCCTGGACGATCGGTTCGAACGCGAGAACTTCATCGGGACCCTGGAACTTGATCTTCGACATGGGCTTTTTGCGGACCACGTTGTTCTGGGACGCAACGCGGTAATCGTCCTGGGCCGCGAAGAACTTTTCCCAGTCCTCTTCGTCCCAAGCTTTATTGAAGTCGATTTTCGAAAAAAACTCTTTTCCGTCCATGATAATTCCTCGACGGAGATTATATCAGACCGGCACCCGTTCGCGGGCGGCAGCCATGCGGGCCAAAACCCGTTCTTTCCCCATCACTTCGAGCATGTGGAAGAGGCTCGGACCCCGCGTGCGGCCTGAAACCGACACCCGGACCGGATGAAACACCTGGCCGTTCTTGAGTCCCTTCGCCACGGCGAAGTCCCGGCAGACTCTTTCGGTGTTGTCGGCCGTGAGATTTTCCAGCTGGGCGAACTCCGCGGCCACACCGGCGATGACGTTGAACGCCCCGTCTTTCTTGAGCACTTTTTCGACCGCCTCGGCCTCGAACTTCACGTCCTCGCTGAGGAAGAAATCAATGAGCCCCGGCGCGTCGGCGAGCAACACGAGCTTCTCCTGCTCGAGCATCAGCGCCTGGTGCATGTAATTGCGCAGTTCCGGGGTGGCCGTCTGGCCCGTGAGACCGGCTTCGACGAAATAGGGCCAGCAACGATCGAGCAACTCGTCCTTGCTCAGGCTGCGGATGTAGACGCCGTTCATCCACTTGATCTTTTCGATGTCGAAGATGGCGGCACTCTTCTGGCAGCGCTCGAGCTCGAACTTCTCGACGAGCTCATGAAATTTGTCTTTGCGGTCGAAGAGCTGCTGGGAATCCGATGTTGACCAGCCCAGCAGCGCGAGATAGTTGAGCATCACTTCCGGCAGAAAGCCCGCCTTGCGAAATTCCTCGATCGACGTGGCGCCGTGGCGCTTCGACAGGCGAGAGCCGTCCGGGCCGTGGATCATGGAAATGTGCGCGAAGATCGGCTTTTCCTTCCAGCCGAACGCGTCGAAGAGCTGGACCTGGCGCGGCGTGTTGGAGAGATGATCATCGCCGCGAATGACGTGCGTGACCTCCATCAGGCGGTCGTCGATCGCGCCGGCGAACATGAACGTCGGCACGCCGGAGGTCTTCACGAGGACGAAATCGTCGAGGAGGTCGGCCTCAAAGCGCATGTGCCCTTTGACGATGTCGTCGAACTCCACCGCGCCCTCGTGCGGCCGCGCGAGGCGATAGACGTGCGGATCATGGCGGTCGAGGCGTGCCTTGCGCTCGTCGGCCGCCAGGACGCGGCAGCGCTCGTCGTACTTGGGGGCGCGCTTGGCCAGCATGGCCCGGTTGCGCATGGTCTCGAGGTCCTCTTTCGAGCAGAAGCACGGGTAGGCCTTGTTCTGGGCAAGGAGCTGATCGAGGTGCTGGCGGTAGACGTCGAGCCGCTTCATCTGGAAGTACGGGCCGAGCTTTCCCACGTCGCCGCCGTCGGATGTGAGGAATGGCCCTTCGTCCCAATCGAGACCGAGCCAGCGCAGGCCGTCGATGATCGCGCGCATCGACTCATCCGTCGAACGGGCCTCGTCCGTGTCTTCGATGCGGAGAATGAACGTGCCCTTCGTCTTGCGGGAAAAAAGCCAGTTGTAGAGCGCCGTGCGGGCGCCGCCGACGTGAAGGAAACCGGTGGGCGAGGGAGCGAAGCGAACGCGGGGGGTCATGAGCGGAGGTCCTCCAGCGGCACCATCAGAACGGTCCGGGAAATTTCATTGAAGCAGATGCTGAATTTATTGAAAAAGGTTTCGCGGCCGATGATGTTGAAGCTGGCGGCGAAATCGTGAGAGAAGCCGATGCGCGCGTTGAAGGCGGTGGTGCCGACTTCCACGCGAATCTTCTCCACGCCGATATCGACGCCGCCCGCGGCGGTGCCGAGCCGCATGCCCTTGCGCTTACGTCGCGGAATGCTCAGCGCTTCTGCGATCTCGGGGCGGAAAACGGAAATGGACGCGCCGGAATCAAGAAGGGCGAAGGTGTTCACGTTCTGCTCGCCGCGCGAAAGCGCGATGGGAATCAGCGGATAGAACTTGCCATGAAACCTGACGTACGGGAACTGGTAAAGCTTCGGCGGGACAGGCGTCTTCTTCTTGGGGGCCGGCATCAAGACCTGGCCGCTTAGCGGGTCGTTCCGAAAACGGTCTCAGCCAGCGCGCGCTTCGACGGAACATGAAACACAAACGGGCGCTTTCCGGCGGTGTCGATCGGCGCGGACTTCAGCAGGCGCGACAGGGACTCGTTCTTCTGAAACGTGTCCTGGCCGGCATGGAACATTACCCACTGGCCGGAATACTTCTCCAGCGCGCGGGCGTTTTCACACAGCCATTTGGTTTCGTTGCGGATGTCCATCAGGCGATGAGCTTGTTGAGCGAATACTCAATGATGCTCTCGGCGCCGGCGCGCTTGAGCTCGGGAAGGATGCGCTTGACGACCGTTTCCTCGACGACGACTTCGATGGCGATCCAGCCGGCTTCGGTCAGCTTGCTGACCGTGGGTTTCTTCAGCGGCGGGAGAATCTTCATGATCGTGGGAAGGTCGGATTCCTTCAGGTTCATTTTGAGGCCGACCATGCCCTCGGCAGCGAGCGCGCCTTTGAGAAGGATCGCGATATTCTCAATCTTTTTGCGCTTCCACTCGTCTTTCCACGATTCCTTGTTGGCGATGAAACGCGTGGTAGAAGAAAGGAGGTCTTCGACGATGCGGAGCTTGTTGGCCTTGAGCGATCGGCCGGTCTCGGTGAGCTCGACGATTGCATCGACGAGCATGCCGGCCTTGGCTTCGGTGGCGCCCCACGAGAACTCAACAAGGGGTTTCACGCCGCGCTTCTCGAACACCTTCTTGGTGTAATTGACGAGTTCGGTGGCGACGGTCTTTCCGTTCAGATCCTCGACCTTCTGGATCGGGGAGTCATTGGGAACCGCGAGCACCCAGCGGACCGGGCGAAAACCGGACTTTCCATAAACCAGTTCGCAGACCTCGTGGACCTCGGCGCCGGTTTCCAGGATCCAGTCCTGACCGGTGAGGCCGACGTCGAAAAGGCCGTCCTGAACATACTTGCCCATCTCCTGCGAGCGGATGAGCATGACTTCGATCTCTTCATCGTCACAGTACGGGAAATAGGAACGGTCCCCGGTGGAGATGCGGATGCCCGCTTTCTTGAACAATTCGGTGGTGGATTCTTGGAGGCTGCCCTTGGGCATGCCGAGTTTGAGGACCTTCTTTTCTTGTTTCATTTCCCTTTCCATTGCAGTTTTTTGAATTGGCGTCGATTGTAACATTCTCCCCCCTCCTCCGTCGATCTAACCTCGGCCGAAC
>JBBRXR010000141.1:0-5263 GCA_038238485.1 Elusimicrobiota bacterium
GAATTCACCATCGAGGAACTTGGGCACATGGTGATGAAGCTGGCGCCGGCCAAACAGCTGACGCCCGGCGAAGTCGGCTATCTCATTCTCGGCATTCGCGACGCAGCCCAGGTGCACATCGGGGATACGCTGACGACCGTGGCGAACCCGACGGCCGAAGCGCTGCCGGGCTATCACGAAGTAAAGCCCTTCGTTTTCTGCGGAACGTTCCCGGTCAATTCCAGCGATTACGAGTTGCTCAAGACCGCGCTGGGAAAGCTGCATCTGACCGACGCGTCATTTCAGTACGAGCCGGAGACGTCCACGGCGCTCGGCTTCGGCTACCGCTGCGGGTTCCTCGGTCTCCTGCACATGGACATCATTCGCCAGCGGCTCGAGCGCGAGTACGACCTGAACCTGCTCATCACAGCGCCGAACGTGGTTTACCAGGTCGAGGACATCAAGGGCAACGTATCGGAGATCCGCAATCCGTCCGACTTCCCGAAGGAATTCCGCGAGGTGCGCGAGCCGTACGTGAAGTCAACCATTCTCACGCCGGCCGACTACATGGGCGCGATCATGCAGCTCTGCCAGGACCGTCGCGGCAAGATGCTCGACATGAAGTACATCACCACCACCCGCGTCCGGTTGCAATACGAACTGCCGTTGGCCGAGATCGTGGTGAACTTCTTCGACGTTCTGAAATCCATTTCCCGCGGATACGCCTCCTTCGATTACGATCCCATCGGCTACCAGCCCGGCGAGCTCGTGAAACTTGAAATCATGGTGGACGGCGAGCCGCTCGACGCGCTTTCTTATATCGTTCATAAAACCAACGCGTATGAATGGGGACGCAAGATTACCGAGAAGATGCGCGACCTGATTCCGCGCCAGATGTTCGAAATTGCCCTTCAGGCCCGCATCGAAGGGAAGATCATCGCGCGCGAGACCGTCCGGGCCGTCCGGAAGGACGTGTTGGCCAAATGTTATGGCGGCGACATCTCACGAAAACGAAAACTGCTTGAGAAACAGAAGGAAGGAAAGAAGAGAATGAAACAGTTCGGCGCGGTTGAGATTCCGCAGGAAGCATTCCTGGCGGTCCTGCAGTTATCGGATGCTGAATAACATGGAAGCCCGGCTTTTTTTCCTCTCGCTCTGGTGCGGTCTTTACGGCCAGATCGTCAGACTGGTCCAGCGCCTGCCGCGCGTTAACGACAGCCGATGGTCCACGGTCGCCCTCAACGGCCTGTTCTGGTCGACCTTCTCCGTGATGGCGGGGATGCTCATGGCCTCCTACACCGAGAAAATGGACATCTCCTTTCAATACGGCCTCCTCTTCGGCGCCGCCGGTTTGGCGATTGGGTGCATCTCGGGCTACCTGAGGTCAGCCGAGGTCGATTCGCGCGACGCCCTGATCCGCGACAACCTCGAGTGGGCCGATACCGGATTTTCGGCGATCTTGCTCGCTTCCGTGGTGATGTTCTTCCTCGTCCAGGCGTTCAAGATCCCGTCGGGCTCGATGCGCATGACCTTCATTGAAGGCGACCACCTTTTCGTGAACAAGTTCATCTACGGAATTCCGGTGCCGTTCACTGAAAAGAAAGTCATTCCTTTCACGCACGTGGCCCCTGGCGACATCGTGATTTTCCGCTTTCCCGCCAAGCAAAAGACCGATCAGCATTACGGCAAAGACTTCATCAAGCGCTGCATTGCCCTGGAAGGCCAGGAAGTGAAGATTGTTGAGCGGAAGGTCTTCGTGGACGGGGTTGAGCGCGACGAGCCTTACAAGCGCCACGTCGACGGGTTCTCCTTCCCTGGCCTCGAGCTGCCACCGGTGGACTACCAGCGCGCCTGGGAGACCGGGGAATTCGCCCGTCTGGCCGGAAACGAGATCCGCGACAATTTCGGTCCCGTCAAAGTGCCGCCCGGCTGCATCTTCGTGATGGGCGACAACCGTGACCGGTCGTTCGATGGCCGTTTCTGGGGACCGCTCAAAGTGACGGCCATCAAAGGCAAGGCGTGGCTCCTGTACTTCCCGTTCAAGCGAGCCAAGCTGGTTAAATGACGATGCGCGAAGCGGGACTCTATGTTCATGTTCCGTTCTGCGACAAGCGCTGCGATTACTGCGACTTCGTCACCTTCGCCGACCGTCCCGACACCATCAAGCCGTACCTGAACGCGCTCGATGCCGAACTCTCCTTCCATGCGGCCACGCCCATCAAGACCATCTTCATCGGCGGCGGCACGCCGACGGCCCTGTCGCCTGAGCAGATCGCGCGCCTCATGGCATCGCTCCGCTCCAAGCTCGACCTCTCTCCATTAACCGAGGCCACGGTGGAAGCCAACCCGGAAAGCGCCACCGAGGATCGCCTCCGCGCGTACCGAGAGGGGGGAATCAATCGCCTGAGCATCGGCCTGCAGACCACCAGCGACGAGATGCTCGCTCGCCTCGGCCGGCTTCACGATTTCGACGGCTTCCTGCGCGCTTACCAGCGCGCGCGCGACGTGGGATTCGACAATGTGAACATCGACCTCATGTTCGGCCTGCCGGGCCAGACGATGGCCGACTGGCGCGACACGCTGGGGCGCGTCATCGACCTGGGCCCGAACCACGTCTCGGCCTATGCGCTCAAGGTGGAGTCGGGCACCAAATTTTTTCGCGACGGCGTGGAAGCGGACGGCGACCTTCAGGCCGACATGTATCTTTTCGCGTCCGAGACACTCGAAAACGCGGGCTTCTCTCACTATGAGATATCCAATTTCGCCCGGCCTGGCCGCGAGTCGCTTCACAACCTTCGCTACTGGCTGAACGAGGACGTCATCGGCATCGGCGTCTCGGCGGCCGGCTACCGCGCGGGCGTCCGCCGGAAAAACACCACGAAGCTTCAGTCCTATATCGAACGTTGTCTGGCGGGACAGCGGCCGGACGCGGAAGAGACCGAGCTGGCATCATCCGAGCGTGATCGCGAAGACTTGATGCTTCGCCTCCGGCTCCGCTCCGGAGCGGATGCCGCGGCGCTCCGCCAGGCGGGCGTTCCCAATCTCGACGTTTTTCTCTCCAAAGGCCTCGCGATCGAAGCGGAAGGCCGGTTCGCACTGCGTCCCGCCGGTTGGCTCCTCTCCAACCAGCTTTTTCAGCATCTCGTCGCCTAACGTTCCTTAAGTAATTGAAATTCACGTGCTTTAAGCTAGCGCTCTTGGCGTTAGACTGCTTGACATCCAAAACCGCGCGTGTGTATACTCTTAGCACTCAGAAAATAAGAGTGCCAGAAAACAAGCCATGAGAATTCTCCCATCCGACGAAAGCCAGGCCAGAAAGGAAAAAATCCTCCAGGCCGTTGTGCATCTCTACATTCGCACGGGCAAGCCGGTGGGGTCGTCAACGATCGGGGACAATTATCGGTTGAACCTCTCGCCGGCCACGATCCGAAACGTCCTGGCGGATCTCGAGAAGGAAGGATTTCTGACGCACCCGCACACCTCTGCCGGTCGTATTCCGACGGACCGCGGTTATCGTTTTTACGTCGACTCTATCGTGAACATCCAGCGCTTGGCGGCGGAAGAAGAGCAGCGCATCCGCACGGAATACACCAAGCGGCGGCGCGAGCTCGAAGACCTGATGCTCTCAACGACGCGCGTGCTCTCGGCCCTGTCCCACTGCACGGGCTTTGTTCTCCCTCACAAAGAGATCGTCGAGAAGCTGAGGCGGGTTGACCTCATCCCTTTCAACCGCGAGCAGGTGCTCGCTGTCCTGGTGTCGGAGTCGGGTTTCGTTCGCAATCACGTGATGAACGTGGGGACGGCGCCTGATCAGGACGCACTCCGAAAGGCGTCGAATTTCCTGAACGACCGGCTCGCCGGGCTGGAGTTTCCGGAAGCGCAGACGCGGCTGACCTCCGAGCTCATGCGCTTCGAACACGAGATGCGCGACGAGCAGGCGCTGCTCACGACGCTCGGCAAAGATCTGTTTGGCCTGGGCGCTCCTCAAGACCAGGATCTTTATGTGGAAGGCGCGAGTAACATTTTCAATTTTCCGGAATTTCAGGATTACGAGGCGATGCGAACGTTCGCGCATCTCGTCGACGAGAAGGAAGCGCTCGGTCAAGTTCTGGCGCGCGAGCTGTCCCAAAAAGGCCTTCAGGTGCGCATCGGCGCTGAAATGCCCGAACTCAAGGATTTCAGCGTGGTTTCCACCGGCTACAGTTTGAACGGCCGGCCCGTGGGCATCATCGGTATCCTCGGTCCCAAACGTATGGAATATGAGCGGATGATGTCGATCGTGAATACCGTCGCCAATCTCATGAGCGGTTATTTTGAAGGCCGTGGCGGCCTGATTGAGGAGAAGGAAAGACCATGACCGAAGAAGCCGAACGTCCAGAACTCGCCGAAAAGCTTTCCGAGCTCGACATCCTGCGTCAGTCGCTCGATGACGTGAAGGCGAAGGAAAAGGACGTTTACGAGCAGCTCCTCCGCCTCAACGCGGAGTACCAGAATTTCAGGAAGCGCAGCGAGACCCAGATCGCCGCCGCGCGGAGCGCCGGCCGTGAGGACGTTCTCCTCCATATTATTTCCCTGGGCGACGCGATGGCAATGGCCGAGCAGTCCAGCGTGAACGCCACGGACGTGAACGTGCTCAAGAAGGGCCTGACGCTTCTTCGCGAGCAGTTCGAAAAGTTTTTGTCGGAGCAGGGCCTCGTCGCCATCACGGCGGCGGGGGAAGTGATGGACCCGCATCGCCATGAGGCCATCGCCCAAGTCTTTGACGCCGATGTCCCGGAAGGGACGGTCGTCGACGAAATCCAGAAGGGTTACACGTTGAACGGCCAGGTCGTGCGTCCTGCGCGAGTGCGCGTTGCCAAGTCGACCGCCTAGGCGGTCCGACTTGATTGAAATCGAAGGAGGACCAGAACCATGTCTAGAATCATTGGAATTGACCTTGGAACGTCGAACTCAGCCGCCGGCATCATGGAAGGCGGAAAGCCGACGATCATCCCCTCGGCCGAAGGAACCACGCTCGGCGGAAAAGCTTTTCCGTCCTACGTCGCGTTCACGAAAGGCGGAGAGTCGCAGCTTTTGATCGGTGAACCGGCGCGCCGCCAGGCCGTCTCGAACCCGGAAGGGACCGTCAGCGCCTTCAAGCGCAAGATGGGAACCGATCACAAGTACAAGATCTTCGGGAAGGAATACACGCCCCAGCAGCTGTCGGCCTTCGTGCTTCAGAAAGTAAAGCGCGATGCCGAGGCTTACCTGAGCGATAAAGTGGAGAAGGCCGTCATCACCGTCC
>JBBRXR010000142.1:0-5257 GCA_038238485.1 Elusimicrobiota bacterium
GGTCGACGTGACCGATGGTGCCAACGTTCATGTGCGGTTTCGTGCGTTCAAACTTTGCTTTCGACATTGCTAACTGCCTCCTTGCGGAATCGCGTAAATCTTCTTCGTTTTCAGTTTCTAGATATAAAAATCAGCTGGGGAGCAGGATCGAACTGCCGACCTCGTCATTACCAATGACGTGCTCTACCAACTGAGCTACCCCAGCATCCGACTCGATCCAACGTGAGCCGAGCGTCACTTCTACTTAAAAGAGCGGGTGATGGGAATCGAACCCACGTCTCAAGCTTGGAAGGCTCGCATTCTACCATTGAACCACACCCGCAGAAAGCTATCCAAAACTATCCCGTCGTGCGGGAGCCACCGTTGTTGAAAATAAATGAAAACCAACGAGGAAAGACTGGGATTGGGCGTTTTTATAACAAAAGGCAATTAACGCGTCAAACAAAAGTTTTGACGCTGTTTGCCTAGGCTGCTGGTGGGATTTCCTTGGCGGGATTCTCGGTCGGCTGGGCCTCTGGTTTGGGGGGAGTCCCGGGCGCGGCGGCTCCGTCGGCCGTGCGTTCCTGGGCACGACGGTCTTGGAACACCAAGCTGCCTTTGCGTTCGAGGTTGTGCTTCACAAAGCCTTTCATTTCGGTCAACTGCTGGATCACGACGGGATATTGGTTGGTTTCGAGGTTCTTATCCGTTAGGAAGACGATCGAGACTGAGACGAATTTGAATTTCTTGACGTTTCCCTGGCGGTCGCGGGCCGTGATCTCACCGGCTTTCAGGTCGGCTTCCGAATAATAGGCCCGGATTCGCTCGTCGAATCTATCGGCGATGTACTGGAGAATGGGCTCGGCCTTATCCGGGGTGGTCATCAGCATGAAGTCGTCGCCGCCCACGTGGCCGATGAAGTCGGTGGCATTGCCGTTCCGCTTCGTTGCGGCGATGAGAAGGTCGGCCAGAAGCCGGATCACCTTGTCTCCCTGCTTCACGCCGTAAACGTCGTTGTACGCTTTGAAATTGTCGAGGTCGACGTAGGAGATCGCCAGGCTCTTGCCGCTGGCGAGCCGGTGGCGGCCTTCCTCCTCGATGGCGAGGTTGCCGGGCAGGCCGGTCAGCGGATTGTGCCCCATGTCGACTTTCTTGCGTTGGAGCATGCGCTTGATACGCGCCATCAACTCCTGGGAATCGAAGGGTTTGGTGAGGAAGTCGTCGGCGCCGATCTCAATGGATCGGATGCGATCCTGCGCGTCCTTCCACGAACCGCTGACCACGATGATCGGAATGGCGCGCGTGGCCGTCTCAAGACGGAGCTGTTCGCAGACGCGGAAGCCGTTCATACCAGGGAGGTTCAAATCGAGGATGATCGCGTCGGGCGCAATCTCGTGGACCTTCTGAACGGCCGAGCGGCCGTCGCGAAGCCATTCTACTTTGTACCCGGCAAGCGCAAATGAAAGGCGCACGTAAGACGCGATCTGTTCGTCATCATCGATGATGAGAATTTTTTCCCCCGACATGGCTCCCCCTAAGCTCCCTTTATTTTCTTCTTCAAAATGACGATGTCGATGCGGCGGTTCCGCTGGCGATTTTCCGCGGAGTCGTTGCTCACCACAGGACGGTTTTCGCCAAAACCCCACGCGGCGAGCCGCGCGGCCGGAACGCCCGACCCTTTCAAAGCCTGAATGACGGAAAAGGCGCGCGACGCGGACAGCTCCCAGTTGGAACGGTAAGTGCTGGAAATTGGGATGTTGTCCGTGTGCCCTTCGACAATCACGTCTCCGTCCACCTTCACCAGCGACGCACCGATGTCGCTGAGAGTGCGCCCGGCGTTCGCGTTGAGATCCGCGCTGCCGCTCTTGAAAAGAATTCCCTCCCCCAGCTCGACGGTAATTTTATCGAGCTCTTCGACGATGCGGACGTCGTCCTTCATCTTCGATTTCATCTCCGACACGAGCGATGTGAATCGGTCGATGCGAGGGGCAGCCCTCTCGTTCATCATCTGGGTGTAACCGTACATCGCGAGAAAGAAAATCATCATGATCGTCATGAAGTCCGAGTAGGAAATCAGCCAAAGCTGTTCGGCGCTGCGGTTTTCTCCGGCCTGCTGGCCGTCGCCGTAAAATTCTCGCTCCTGCGCGTCCTCGGATTCTTGAAGGACCTTGGAGTCCTCGTCGGAATCCTTTTCCTCGTCATCAAAGTCTTCGTCCCGAATCAAAGGGGAGCCTTCGAGACGGGCGCGGCGGCGGGCTTGTCGGAAAACGGAAAGTCTCGGAAGATCGCAATCTCTACGCGTCGGTTGAGGCGGCGGCCTTCGGGCGTATCGTTGCCGCCGCGCGGCCGGTGTTCACCGTAGGCAGCGGAGGCGACCTGCGCGGCGGGAAGACCGGCCTTGTCGATGAGTAGCCTCACGACGGCCATCGAACGCGCCAGCGAGAGTTCGTAGTTGTCCTTGAACGCGGCATTGGCCGCGAGCGGAATCGAATCGGTGTGGCCTTCCACCACGATCGTGTTGGGGAGGACCTTCAAAAGCGCGCCGATGGATGACAGAGGCTCATAGGCCGCGCCCTTCAGCGTGGCACTCCCCGACGGAAAAAGGGCGTTCTCGCCGAACTGCACGCGCACGGCGCCGACGTCGTTGATGATCGTGACGTCGGGAAGGACGCCGACCGTCTCCTGAAGCGCGGGAGCAAGGTGATCGAATTGCTGCGACGGCTGCGTGATGGCCGGCGTCTTCATTTTCATGGATTCGGCGGCGGACTCGAAAGCGTCCTTACCCATGACCGTGAGGCCGTAGAGAGCGAGGAACACGAGCATGAGGTTAGTGATCATGTCCGCGTAGATCGTCAGCCAGATGCTTTCTCCGCGGGGATCGTGTCGGTTGCGAACGAGCCGGTGGATCATGCGACGTCCCGCTTCTCGATCGGCACGGCTGCCGCCTCGGCTTTAAGCGGGACGCGTGCGCGCGTGCGGCGGTTGAGGTACGCCTCGAGCCGGCGGGAGAGAATGGCCGGCACTTCCTGGCGCTGAATCGAGATCACGCCCTCGATCATCACTTCCTTCAGGAAGAGTTCTTCCTCGGAGTAGGCCTGCAGCTTGCCGGCGATCGGAAGGAAAAGAAAATTCGCGCCAAAGATGCCGTAGAAGGTAGCGGTCATGGCCACGGCCATATGGACGCCCATGGTTTTGGGGTCGCTCAGGTTCATCATGACTTCGACCACGCCCACGAGCGTGCCGAGCAGTCCGAAAATCGGGGCATAGGAGGCCATGTTGCGGAATACGTTGGAGATTTCGGCGTGGCGCAGGCGGATGAAATGGATTTCCTTCTCAAGGTTGCTGCGCACAATTGAGGCTGAAAGCCCGTCGGCGATCATCTTCAGGCCGTTGGCGAGGAACTGGTCTTTCGACTCGCGCGCATCCGCTTCGAGGCTTTCCATGCTCGAACGGCGGGATCGCCCGGCAACGTTGAGGATGCGTGCCATCACATGATCGGCTGACGCGCGGCGCCCGGGGAACACGAAGAGAACAAGCGCGGCGGGTATACGCTTAAGGATCGACCAGGGATAAGTGATCAGTGTCGAGCCCAGCGTTCCTCCCACCACGAGGATGATGGCGTGTTTGTTGAGGAAAAACGAAATGGAACCGCCCTGACTGACGACGTAGAAAATCGCGCCGAGACCGACGAACCAGCCGAGGAAGACCATCAAGTCCACGGTTAGGCTCCCGTCCCGGTGGCGTTTTGATCGTCATCGCTGCGGCTCATGATGCGACGCATCTTCGTACGAAAATCTTCGCCTTCCACTTCTTCAACGGGCGTCGCCTCGGCGGCCGCGCCGTCTGTTTCCACCTCGAGGCCGGTGGGTAGCTTGAGCGACGATCGTAGCGAACCGCCGTAGCGCGCGGTCGGGACAGAGCCTTCAACCTGGGGGATATTGATCTGTCCCTCGCGCTCGAGCCGTTTGGCCACCATGACGACCTTTCGCTGGGCGTCCGCGGTGGCTTTGCCGCCGTTGCCTTCCGACAGTTCCAGTTCCTCGCGCACGATCTGCGCCTTGCCTTCGGACATGTGCTCAAGCACGCGCTGCTTGAGCGAGTCAGCCACGCCGCGGAGGGCCATGACGAGCGTCTGTAAATCGATTTCGCGAAGGAGTGACTTGAGCGCGGCGGGCTCAAGTTTTTCGAGGTCTTCAAAGAGCATCGTTCGATTGCGGAGCTCTTCGGCGAGCTCAGGGCGGCTCTCACGAAGGCTGTCGAGCATGCGGCGCTGCGCGTCGGGCTCCAGAGATTCGTAGACCGCGATGATGCGCTCGGGACCGCCGACGAGGTAGTCGAGGCGGCGCTTGAGATCCTGCTCGATGTCTTCCACCTGCTCGGGAAGGAGTTGACGCGTGGTGGCAAGGCTGGACGCCACTTCGCTCTGCATCGTCAGATCGAGGCGCTCGAGAATCCGGCTGATCCATTCCGGAGGGAGATATCCCAGGACGACCGCCGCCTTCTCCGGCGTTTCGCGGGAAAGGAGGATGGCCAGGTTGGCCAGATGGTCTTCGCGAATAAATCCGAACGGCAGCGTCGTCTTGTTTGGGTTTTCCACTTGAAGAGAACCGGAGAAATTCGAATTGGCGTTTCCGCCGCCATTGTTGGGAAGCGCGTATTGCGGCGGCATGAACGGAAACGCCTGCTGCGGATCGAATCCGTTGCGCTGCATGCGAGCGCCACGATCTTCCGCCTTCAGCGTCGGAAGCACCGCCACGAATTTGGTGAGGAAGTCGCGAAGCGGCCCGAACACGAAAAGAATGAACATCGTAATGCAGAACAGAACGATGCCGAGGGCAATGATGACCCAATAGCTTTTGAGCTCGCGCTGAACGCGCTGGATTCCCGTCGGAGTGAGCATCTGATCGGCCGGCTTGTTGAAAACGGTGCGCTGGATATCAAGCGTGTCTCCGCGCGTCGGGTCGAGGCTGAGCATCTGTCGCGTCAGATCGCGGATCTTCCCAAGCGTATCATCGGGCAAGTCCTTATCAACGACCAGCGTGACCAGAATGCGCTTGATGAAGCGCTGGAAAAGGGCGCTGTCCGGCTTGATCGAGTCGGCGAGGTTCTGAATCTTCTGTCCCGTATCGTCGACGCTGCGGCGAGCCGGCACGCCCGGCAGGAAATAGACCTCGCCCGGATCCTGTTTCGTGGCAGCAACGGGCGCGGGCATCGGTTCAACCCGCACGACCACCACGAACTGACCGCTCGGCAGGATCTTACCGAGCGATTCCTCCAC
>JBBRXR010000143.1:0-5249 GCA_038238485.1 Elusimicrobiota bacterium
ATGAGACTCTTGGTCATCGGATTGTACGGCATGTCAACAGTGAGCTGGTACGGAAAACTTCTCTCGATGGAATAAATCGCCCGGAAACCAGTGGTATCGCGGAACGTCAGGCTGCGGACTTTCGGCTTGAAGCTTTTGAGCGCGTCGGGCCGGACCGCCTTCTCTTCCCAGTCGAACAACAGCGCGTCCACGCGTCCCAGCGGAAACTCAATTTCGAGAAGTCCGTCTCGAACTTCACCCCGCAGTTCCAGGTCCACCGCACCGCGCGGGCTGTTGTACTTCCCGTACATGACGACGTGCGCGTTGACGCTCGTAAAATTGATTGAGTCGATCTCCACATCGGACTTCATGAGCGCAATGACGTGACGGTAGGCGTACACCGATGCGTTGGGCCCTTTCTTGATTGACTCGATGATCGAGGGCTCAATGCGATAGGGATAAACCTCGTCGGGCATGGCCGGCACGGCGCGCGCTGAAGCGGGCGCAAAGAAAAAAAGGACGCCGGCAAGAAAAGCCAGACGTCTCCACCGAAATGCCGGAGAATGGATGAAGGAGGAAGTGGCCATTGGGTTTGTCGACGGGGATGATAGCGCATCCCCCTTGGCCAAATCTACGGAGGACAAGCCGGAACCTGATTTCCGGCGGCTAACCCCTCCGGCCAGACGACGCTCTCCCTCGCAGACACGCCGACCAACCGAAGGGGTTTCACCGATTCGGAAAAATTATGCGAGCCCCACGGACGCGAGCCGGCGGGGAGCCATGATGGAATCGGGCTCGCCCACCGAAGCACCCCCGGCCCGAAGCCGGGTGCCCAGGCGCAGGAACTCAGCGGCCATCAGACGGTCGCCTTCACGCGGATTGATCATCGCCAGAACCACGGCCCGCTCGCGCAGATGCGTGAGACGTTCCATGATGTGGACGGCAATGCGATCACGGTCATGCGACGGAAGGCGGGGATCGTTCAACGGCCCCATCACGTCCGAAATGATGACGAGCGGGGTCCACCAAATGGAGTTCGGAGGACGGACGTCGGAATTTTCAGCGGCGCGCGAAAAAACGGTGGGACCCGAGGACGGCTCCCCTTCCCCCAGCGCGCACAGCGCGGCGTTCGGGATCCGCTCGAGCGACTCAAGGTACGGAAGCGCGCCCACCGGATGCTGAACGTGAATGGCGCGGGCGACGCGACCGGAGTCCATCCCGCGCCAACGGGCCTGCGACATGAGTGACACGGTATTGAACGTGTGCCCGGTATCGATCCAGAACATGGACCCGATACGCGAAAGACGGCGATGAGGGCGCGCGCTGGCGCGACCGTTCAGCCGGCGCAGGGCCTGGGTGGCCGGAAGGCAGCCGGGCATGGTGCCGGGAGCGGCCACGGAATCCCACCACAGAAGGTCCACCAGTCGGTCCTGAACGCGGGAGGCCGCATCGGCCGAGGCATCGAGGAAGTAAAGGCCGCGTTCGACCGGACCCGGAACGATCAGGTCTCGAAGCGTCGGCTGCGGTGCGTGGATATCAAACTGGAGCATGGATTCCTCCTTCCTCAATTAAAACGGCGGCGAAGTTCAACGACGACGCCGATGATCTCGAACGGCCCTTCGATGGGCTGGTAGTGGCTGTTTTCAGGGCACAGAAGCGGCCGACCGCCTTTGTAGCGCAGGCGCTTGACGGTGGACTCGTCTTCGATGCGGGCCACCACGATGTCGCCCTCGTTGGCGTCCGGCTGGCGGCGCACAATCACATGATCGCCATCAAAGATGCCCGCCCCTTCCATGGAGTCGCCTCGAACGCGCAGGCCAAAAAGCTCGGACGTGTTCCTGCTCTTTTCAATGGCGAGATGACCTTCCACGTCTTCCATCGCGGCGTGTAGGGTGCCGGCGAACACGCGGCCCAGAATCGGAATCTGGCCGGCGGAGGAAGGAAGGCGGATGCCGCGGGCCTGAACCGGCTGGCGGTCGAGCGCACCTTTGCGGCGCAGCGCTTCCACCTGATCCTGAACGGTGCCGACCGACAGATCGAAGTGCCGGCCAATCTCGCGCAGGCTCGGCGCGGAGCCGTTCTCGGAAACGTATCCGTGGATGAAATCCAGGATTGCGGACTGCTTCGGTGTGAGTTCTGCGGCCATGCGGAGACAGTACCCTACATCCGTAGGGTATGTCAACAACTATTTTGGGGAGGGGGAATTACCGTCGAGGACAAGGTGGACGGCGCGGGGCGCGCCGTCCTTGAGAACGGTCGATGTTTCGACATCACCGGGCTGCTGCGGGCCCGCGACGCCGTCCGCATCAAGCCGCGCAATGATCGTGAGGTCGCCTTTATGGAAGTCGCCGCCGGCCATGCTGTCGGCGAGCGAGAGCGAGAAATTCACCGGGAAAATGGGGTGAGGCAGGCGCTTCGCCGCCACCGGCATTCCCCCCGCCACGGGACGAGCGATCAGGAACAGCGCGGGCGCGGCCGACGTGAAACCGGGCGCGGCTTCCACGACGCCTTCGGCGTAGATCTGGGCGGGCGGCGCTTCCTGTTGGAGGCCGGTGGTCTGTTCGGCGGGCGCATCGACGCCATGCCGGCGCATCGGCGCCGAGGCAAACCAGGCCACGCCCAGACCGATCAAAACGAAGAGGACGATGAACTTAAGATCTCTCACGCGGGGCGTCCGGCCTCGGGCGCGCGCTGCTTGCGGTTGTGATAGAGCGCCTGGCCGACCGCATGAAGCATCGCTTCGGGAAGCTCGTAGTCGCCTGGAAAGAACACCATGCCCGCGGACAGCGAAAACTTCCGTTCCGCGTAAGCGGCGTCGTTTTCAAAAAGCTCTTTCGAAACGAACTGGGTGACGCGGCGGTCGACTTCGGCGGCCATCGACTCGTCTCCCGGGATCAGGATGGCGCAGAACTCGTCGGGGCCGGACCGGAAGGCTTCGTCATAAACGCGCACCGCCTTCTTGATCATGTCGGCCAGTTTTTTCAGAAGCTTGTCCCCCTCGCCCTGGCCGAAGCTGTTGTTGAAGTCGATAAAACCATCGACGTCCCAGAGGATGAGCGCCATGCGCAGGTTCTCTCGCTTGCAACGCGCCATGTTCTCTTCGAGACGCTGAAGGAGCTGACGGCGGTTATAAAGTCCGGTGACCTCATCGCGCAGCGCGTTCTCGCGGCTGACGGTTCCGGCGCCGGGCGCGGCGCCCAGGGCCGGCGAGCGCCGGCGCAGGTTGACCATTGCGTAGACGAAGAAGCCCGCCGCGAACGACAGGACGCAGGACGTGGAGATCCAGAAAAGTGTGCTCACCGGGGGCGGTCTCCTTCAGGAACGAATTTGGCCATCACGGCCCCAAGGATCGCAAAACCGACGGTCAGATCCAAAATATTCACGATCGTGAAGCCGATTGGGAATGAGAACCACAGCCGGTGCTGAACGTGAACCGCGAGTCCGGCCAGCAGGCCCAGCGACGCGGACAGCAACGCGCGGCAGCCGAGCGAGGCATAGCGGTCGCGGGCGGCGAACAGGACGAACATGACAAGCGCGGCCTGACAGACGTTGCTGACGAATTGCTTGACGTACAACGCCGCCGACATGTCGTGGCCGGTCGGCGAGAACGCGACCGCGCCCACCGGTCCGTTGCGCAGTTTTGTCAGCCACTTTTCTTTGGCCTCGGGCCCAGCCGGGCCCGCGTCTGGACCGGGAAATACAAAGAAGCCGGGCTCCTTGATCACGGTTTTCATCGTGTCGGTGATTAACAATTCCTGGGGAAGGGGTTTCACAACGGCGTTGTGCCACGGAATGACGGTCCAGGAGAGCGCGCCCCAGATGAAATAAGCGACGGCACCGATCACGATGCCACTCACGGCCTTCTTCATTATTTATCTCCTTTGAGGGCGACGGCCAGGCGGTCGACGAGGCGCGGGAAGAAAACGTTGGCCCAAAAAACAACTTTCGCGTCGAACGTAGGGAGCAGTTCGCGCTTCTCGGTCTCGACCGCGCGCACGATGGCCTTGGCGATCTTTCCGACGGGATGGAGCCTATAATTGCGCTTCGTCCCGGGCCGGCCGTTCACATCAAAGAACGGTGTGTCGACGCCGGGCGGACACACCGTCACGACCCGAATGTTTTTGCGGATGAGCTCGGGGCGAATCGACTCGGTCAGGCCCTGCACAGCGAACTTCGACGCGCAGTAGGCCGAACTGCGCGGCACCCCGCGCTTGCCCACGATCGACGAGATGAACACGATCACGCCGCCGCCGTTGTTCTCCATGACGGGAGCGGCGGCCCAAACGCCGTACACCCCGCCCATGAGGTTCACGTCGAGCGTCTTGCGAAACATCTCCTCCGAGTTTTCAAGAAGGGTCCCCGTTGCCGGCGCGCTGCCGGCGTTGTTAATGAGCACGTCGATGCGGCCGAATTCCTTGACGGTGCGGGTCACGAACGCCTGCACGTCGCCCCGATGGGAAACGTCGGTGGCGACCGCGATGGCCTGGCCGCCGGCCTGCCGGATGGCGCCCGCTTTCGCCTCGATGAGATCGGCTCGGCGGGCCGCCAGCGCGACAGAACAGCCGCGGGCGGCGAACTGGACGGCCAGCTCGGCTCCGATGCCGCTCGAGGCACCGGTGATGGCCACCACGACGCCGGGGCCGAGCTTCATGATTGCGTCAAAAACAAACGGGGCACGAAAACGATGTTATCGTTTTCGCACCCCGTCGGTGTGAGAGTGTGTGTGTTGGCGGGAGCGCTTCGCAGAATCACGGGCACGCCGCCTCTCAGAGGGCTTTTATTTCAGGTGCTTTCCGACCAGCTTGGTCATGTCGAACATGCTGACCTGTTTCTTGCCGCCGAAGATCACCTTGAGTTTGTCGTCAGCATTGATCATGCGACGGTTCTTGGAGTCCTGGAGCTTGTTCTTCTTGATGTAGACCCAAAGCTTCTTGGTCACTTCGGTGCGCGGGATGTCTTTGCTGCCGACCACTTCCGCGAGGTCTTCCGAGATCTTCATCGGTTTCATGAAAGCCGAGTTTGCTTTTTTCGCTGTCGCCATGATTCCTCCTGAAGGATTAGTGCGCGGCCTCGAGCGGCCTGCGTTCCATTTTGATTCGGGGAATATAACATTTGAAGCGCGCGCTTCTACAAGAGGGAAAAATCCCCTGGTACCCGGCGGACGGGCGGCGAGTGCCTCTGGAAGGCACAAGTGTTAACATGAAAGCCTTCCGGCGAAGTACCTCGTCTTCCCCCGGTTGCTGCAAAAAATGACTGATTCAGAAAAGACC
>JBBRXR010000144.1:0-5222 GCA_038238485.1 Elusimicrobiota bacterium
CTCGAGATCTATAACCGCAAGCTCGCCGAAATCCGGTCGCTCGCCGTGTCGCTCGAGCGCCAGCGAAAAGGCGTGGCGACCGCCCTCATTGACAAGTGCGTGAAGGAAGCCGCCCGGCGGGGCATCAGGGAGGTGCTCGTGATCACCGATCGCCAGAACCTTTTCAAGCGGCACGGTTTCTCTGAGCAGCTTCATGGGCAAAAGGCCCTTTTCCTCAGGACAGAAGACATTTAGGCCTGAAAATATTTGATTGTTAGCGGTTGTCTTCTTTCCTCGACCCCTCGTTCGTGTCCCTCCGGTTACAACTAATTTACTCCGTCTTAAAGGGACCTTAAGCCCGAATCGTTAGCCTTGGATTCGTGAGTCGCTTCCCTCCCCTTCGTTGCTCGTTACTATTCCCATCGTGGCGCGTCGCGCGAAAAATCCTCGCCGGCGTTCTGACGCTGTTGACCGTGTTCGAGCCGTCCGCCAATGCCTGGTCCACGGCGCTGGTCCCGGCGTCCGCGGCGCCGGCGGTTATTCACCTCATCCAGGACATTCACGCGCACGCCGAAGCGCAGCGCGACATCGCCACGACGCTCGAGCGTCTTCGCCAGGAGAATGGCGGACACCTGCGCGTTGGCATTGAAGGCGCGGCGGGCGCGTTCCACTTCGAACCCTACCGCGCGTTTCCCGGTGACGGTCTCCGCCGCGACGTGGCGCGCGAGTTGCTCGACGAGAACAAGATCGCCGGCCCCGTTTTCGCCGGCCTCACCGAAAAGAATTTCGACCTGCGCGGCATCGAGACGGCGCCGCGTTACGTCGCCAACGTCGACGCCTACCGCCGCGCGGCGCCGCTTCAGAAGGACGCGCAGGCGCGCCTCGACCGGTCGCGCCGAGAGCTCACCGCGCGAAAGGCCGCGCTCTTTCCCGCGCCGCTCGCGAACCTGGACGCCGCGGCCTCTGCTTATCGCGCGGGCCGCTCGCCGCTCGGCGATTACCTCGAGACGCTCTCGTCGGCCGCCGGCGACGCCGGCTTCGCGGTGGAAACTTTCCTTTCCGCTCACCGCATGGAGCATTCGCTCGATTTCGCCCGAATTGAAGCGGAGAAGCGCCGCTTTATCGAAGCGCTCGTGCGCGCGTTCAACGAGAACGAGGTCGGCCGCATTCGCGACTGGATCCTTTCGGCGTCGTCGGAAGGCCTCGGCGCCGGCCGCCGCTTCGACTACCTTCTCCACGCCGCCCGCGCCAAGGGCGTGGACGTCGGCGCGTTTCCCGCGTTGGGCGACTACGTGCGCTACCTTCACCTCGCCGACGCCGTCGACGCGGACCGCCTGTTCGCGGAGACGAACGAGCTCGAGCGCGTCGCCTTCGCGAAGCTGAGCGAGAAGACGCCGGGCGCGGCCGACCTCATCGCCGCCGACCGCCGCCTGTTTCTGACGGAAAAGATCGTCCGCTTCGAGCTGACGCGAGAGGAATGGACCGACTATCGGGATGCGCGTCGCGCCGGCGCGGCCGCGTTGAGCGCGGGGGAGCTCGCGCCCTTCGAAGATTTCTACCGCGTCGCCGAGGAACGCGACGCTGAGCTCGCCGCGAACGTCCGCGCCGCCCAGGTGGACGCCGTGGTGGTCGGCGGCTTCCACACCACCGGGCTCATCCGTGCGCTTAAGGCGGCGGGTTTTTCCGTCGACGTGGTCCGCCCGAAGATTTCCTCCGCCGCGCCCGATCAGGCCACGGCCTATCTTTCCGGTTTCGCCGCGAGAAAAACGCCGCTCGAGCGACTCTTCACCCGCTGGAAACTGTTTCTCGCTCTTCCCGCCGTCATCGGCGTCGACCATCCGCTGGTCCCCTCGGTCAACGACGACGCGCCCTGGCGCTTCGTGCAGATCTTTCGCCGCCGCGCGGCATCGCAGCCGGCGCTCGCGCCCGCCGTCGATGACGCGGCCCGCGCCCTTCTCAACGCGCAGGGCGGCGATGACTTTGGCGCCGCGTTCGACGACGCGATGCGCCGCTTCTCCAACGCCCGCCAGCGCCTCGGTCGCCGCTGGTTGAGCGAGACCATTCTTTACCTTGCCCCGCTCGCGATCGGCGTGGCGTCGGGCAACCACGGGCTCATCGCCGCGGGCCTCTTCGTGAAACTTTTTCTCCTGCCCGCCGCGCACGCCGCCGCCGACAAGAGCGACGCCCGCGCTCGCTTCTCCGGCCGCGTCGGCTGGAGTGCCACGTTCCTGGCGGCGTACGTCGGGACGATCGTCGCGCTGACCGCCGTCGGAGCGCCGCTCCCCGTCTCCGCGCTCCTCGCGCTGGCCGCGCCCGCGATCGTCCACCGCGCGAACCACCGCGCCGTCCTCGGTCTGCCCACGCGCTTCGAGCACGTCCTTTTTGAAACGCTTCGCCTGCCGCGCCTGGCCATGAGCACCGACGGGACGCCTGGTTTCTCGCCGGAGGAAATCGCCGTCATCACGCGCGTCTCGGGTGAGACCGCCGCGGCCCTCGCCGCCTGGCGCGCGCGCGCCGACCGCACGCAGGGATCGTTCACCACCGACCCTGTCACCGAGCTGCTCGAACGCTTTCACGCCGAAGCGCTGGCCAGCGCCGATCCCGCCCGCATGGCCGCGATCGCGTGGGGATTTTCGCAGGCGATCCTGCAGGCCCGGCTGACCGCGGTCGAAATGCAGACGCGCGCGCGTCGCGACGAGACCCATTGCTTCATGCGCGGCATCGGTCTGGAAGACATGGCCCAGCGGCTGAACAACCGTCTGATCCCGGGCATCTATCAGCAGATCGGCATGGTGTACATGGCCGTGGGGCCCGAGCTCGTCACCGCCATCGCGCGGGGCACCGAAGAAGCTTTCACCGAAGCGCCGCGCCAGCTCATGAGCGCGGCGATCGCCGACTGGCGCGCGCAGCGCGCCGCGAGCGTCGAGGCGCCGGACATGCGCTTGCGGATCACGTGGGTGTACGTCCGCAATCTCGTGACCGGCATGCAGGCGTCGTTCCAGCCGCTCCTGGTGCGCGGCATCACGGCCGCTTTGAACGCCGCTCAGTTCACGCCCGACGAGGCGCGCGAGCGCGCCACCGTCGACATTGAAGACGAGTTCTCGACGCCGAGCCAGATGGTGGCGCCGATCTACCGCGACGTGGCGCTGGAACTGCGCAACCGCCGCCGCGGGGAGCAGGCCGACGCCATTCTCGCCGGACTGCGCGTGGCGATCCGCCTGGCCACCCGGTCCACCGTGGCAGGCGCGCTCCGCACGTGGATGGATTCCAGTCCCAATTTCGATCAGCGTAATCACGACGCCATCACGCAGGTCACGGTATCGAGCTTCGCCAACGCCGATCCGAAGAGCCCGGACTACCCGATGCTCGTCGAAGGGTTTGCCGACGCCTACGTCGCGCTGTCGGAGTCGAGCGAGGACATCGCCAACCGCGTCGAAAACGATTTGATTCTCGCCTCCGCTTTCTGGGACCAGTCGAACCACGCCGACGAGCGACTCCTTCGCGCGGCCCTGGCTGTGCACCGCGCGGTCGCCGCGCGCCGCGGTGGCGACACGGCCGCGCTGATTGCGCGCGGACAGGACGCGGGCTGGTTCCGCGTGATGCGGCGCGCCATGACGGAAGGCGTTCGCCGCACGCGCAGCCCGAGCCGCGGCGCGGCCCTCGCCGACATGCCCGGTTCTTTCATTCGCTTCGCGCGCGCCCAGAATTTCAGCATGGACCGCGCGGTCGAGGCAATTCGCCTCGGCCTCATGGATGCCGATCTGACCGATGGAGAGGCCGTGGCGTGGATCCGCGCGAACGTGGCCGCCGCGCTGGAAGGCCCGCTCGACCCCGCTGGTATCGAACGCGCACGCCTCGTGCGCGACGTCGCTCACGACCTCGCCGCGCGCCTGACGGCCCTGGGCCGGCCCGCCGCCGTCGAAGCGCTGATCGAGCTCACCAACGTTCCCCGGACGCTTCAGCGCCGGCTGCGCGTTTATGGCGCCGCGGCGACGGACGCCGACGACGCCGACATCACCGTCGGCATGCTCCGCGTGGCGGCCATCGACGCGATTTCCGACGTTCCGGGCGGAACGCCGGACATGATCGCGGAGACGATTCACGACGCGAATCTTTCGCCCGCGCATCTTCAGGTTCTGATCACGCATCAGGTCGACGCCGCCACCGCCCGCTTTGCCGGACGCGCCATGCTGCCCGAGATGGAAGTCTGGAGCAGCCAGATGATGGACCCGGACCTGCGCACCCTCGCATTGGTGTACCTCGCGCTGTCCGAGCGCTACGTCCGCGAGGGCGACCACGAACGCAGCCACGCCGTCCTTTCCGGGCTGGTGGAGGCGTCCGTTCGCGGTGCGATGGCCGAGATGGACGAGCTTCACGGCCGTAACCTCATCCTTTATCTCAACACGTTGGCCTATGCCTGCCTACGCGACGACGCCTTCGAGCTGGCGCGCACCTGCGACGCCGCGATCATCCAACTCATCTCTCCCGCGCCCGAACTGCCGCAGGTGGTGGGATGGGTGATGGACACGCTGGGCGAGGTCAATCGGCAGGAAGGAAAGCCGGGCCACGCCCTTCGCCACGGTTTCGAGCACACGACGCTTGTGACCTGGCGCCAGGTCACGGAAGATTTTCACCGCGACGCGCAGGCCGTGAAGCTGATGGACCGGATGTACACGACGGCCAAGATGCTGTTCCAGACGGGCTCGCACGAAGCGGCGCGCGTCTATTTGCGCAAGGCGCTCGACATGCTCGAGCGCCGCCCGAAGATCCGCCGCATGGTCAACGACGCGCTCGTCGATAAAATGATCGGCCTCGAGGCCGCGTCGCGACTTCTGCTCACCCGCAACGCCGTCGAACTTCCGGGCCTCATGCTCACCGTACAGGAGACGATCGGCAATCAGATGCTCGAACCCAACGACGACGTCGAGGAAGCCGGCTTCCTGCTGGCCGTTCTCTACGAATCGAACATCGAGATGTGCCGCACCGGCGACGCCCGCTATTACGAGCGCGTCATCACGCTCGGCAGCACGCTTTATCCCGCGGATACCTACGCCCAGGTCCGCCGCATCAATGCCGCGAAGGCCCTGCGCTACCGCGCGGGCGCCGCGCCTGCCGACCGTCCCGCCATCGAAGCGGCGTTGGCGGGGCTTTACCCGACACCGTCGTCGCCCGCCGCCATGTCGACGCAGGCCGACGTCGTTGACCTCGCGCAATACGCCCTCGCGCGGGCGGCCCTCGGCCAC
>JBBRXR010000145.1:0-5211 GCA_038238485.1 Elusimicrobiota bacterium
AATCTCGCGACCATCGAGCAGGAGCTCGTTCGCGGCGTGCGCGTCGACGCGGACGGCCTGGTCACGCTGTTCGACGACCACGACGCGGCGGACGCGGGCGGCCACCTCTACGCGCTCGTCCAGGCCTCACGTGACGGCGACTTCACCACCTATACCGAATCGGGAAAGCCGATCAAGCCGATGGAGATGGATGCCTTCTCCTATCTCATCAATCGCGGCGGTCGCATCATGAACGTCGTCCGGATCAACGACATGGACAGGCATACGACCGAGATCGTGAACGCGAAGGCCCTTTCCTATGCGCTGGCGCGTTTCGCCGAAGGCTACGTCAACGTCATTGAAACCGTCGCCAACCCTGACGGCCAGAAGGGCGGAACAGGTACGACGTTCGGCGATCCGGAAACGCACACGCTCACCGAAACGCATGAGAACTCCTTCCCGGTTTTGTCACGCGCGTTCGAAGCGGCGCGGAGAGATTTCCTGGAGAGGAGCGGCGGCCGGCATCCGTCGTACAATGCGATGCGGCAGTGGGCGGACCTGGGCGCGACGCGCCGCGTGATCCGCGAATACGGCGCGCGCATCGTGTTCGTGCCCCGTCAGAAAACCGTGGACGGCCTCGACACCTGCTATCTGGGCTCCGACATGCCGATGGGCGACCTGTCTTTATTGATGGGGCACTACCGCTCGCGCATGTTTCAGTTCGCGGGCCCCGAGGGGAAGGAACTGCTGATTCACGATATGAAGAAGAAGGACAACCTGCCCATCGCTACGCGCACGGTTCTGCGCCAGCTGGAAGATCCGCACGTGGTCGCCGCCGCTGAAGAGCTGCTTCATGGCGATCTGGTGGCGTTTGAGCCCGCCGAACGGCGTCCGTTTCTCTACGGCGCCCCCACCCCGGAATTCGACTAGTTAAAAATCGTCTTGATTTCTCGCGGCACCTGAGCCCATCCTTATCGGGTGAAGATCTCCGTTGGACATGTTCTGCTCCTCGCCGGGGTGGGAACCTACGTTGTTTTGGGGCCGCTGCACGGGGCCGACAAGGCGACGATCTTTATGGCCCAGGCGCGAAACATCGCCGCAGACAAGCTTCCATACATGGATTTCTTGAGGACGACGAAGCCGAAGGTGAAGAAGGCGGAGGTCTCCGCCCCGGTCGACGTGCCCGCGAGCGTGGCAGACAAGATTCCCGCCGCTGAAGCGCCTGCCCTCGACAAAACATTTTCAGAAGTGCCGCTAACGCCCGTTCCGCCGATGTCGGCTCCCGTCGAGGTCGCTCCCGTGGTTCCGGTTGAGCCGGTCCCGGAGGCCACGAAAGCGGAGGTCGCGAAACCGGTGGGCCGCCGCAGACACCACGCTCTGGCCAAACCCGTCGCTGCCGCGTCGGTGGAAACGCCCGTGAAAGCGGCGTCGTCCAGGAAAAACGCCGACAAGCTCGTCGGCACCTACGTTTCGATGACCCTCAAGACCGGCAATTCGGTCAAGGGCATGCTGCTCGAACACACCGCCACCAACTACAAAATCGAACTGCCGGGCCTGGGTGCCTTCGACTACGCCGCCGCCACCGTCAAAAGCATCTCCGCCGCCGAATAACCTCAGCTCTTCTTCAGAATCTTCCCGCTCGAATCAATCTCGTAAGTAATTGGAACGCCCGTGTTGAGGTTTAACTCGAGCACCTGTTCCTTGGTGAGCTTATCGAGTTCCATCACGATCGAGCGAAGGCTGTTGCCGTGCGCCGCGACAATGATGTTCTTGCCGGATTTCACCAGAGGCAGGATCTTTGCGTTGAAGTACGGGAGCGTGCGGGCCGCAGTGTCCTTCAGGCTCTCCCCGTTCGGCGGCGCGATGTCATAGCTGCGCCGCCAGATGTGGACCTGAGCGTCGCCGAATTTTTTGGCGGTTTCCGCTTTATCGAGTCCCTGGAGGTCGCCGTAGTGCCGCTCATTCAGGGCTTGATCTTTCTCGACCGGAAGGTGGCTTTGCCCGGTCTCCTCAAGAATAAGCTGAAGAGTGCGCTGGGCGCGCTTGAGGGCGGAGGTGAAGGCCTGGTCGAATTTCAATCCGGTCAGTTTCTTGCCGGCTTCGCGGGCTTCTTTCTCCCCTTGCGGCGTGAGGTCGACGTCGACCCATCCGGTGAAGCGGTTTTCGAGGTTCCACTGAGACTGTCCGTGACGGACCAAGACCAATTTCGACATGTCATTCTCCTGTTGAGTTAAGGCCCATATATAAGGACGAACCGTCCGGGCAGCTCGCGTTTTAGCTCTTGGCGAGAATTCCGGGGCTGAGAGACGTGGTGTGGTCGGCGGGTTCGAAGTGGGTGAACTTCTTGAACTTGGCATACCGGTCGAGTATTTCTTCGTTGGTGAGGCGGGTAAGGCGATCGAGGCTGAACGATTCGACGTTGAACGACGCCATCACGGTTCCAAAAATGACGGACCGGCGGAGCGCCGTCTCGTCGAAATATTTGCCGGTCATGACCAGCGAGGCGAAAAAGCCGCCGGCGAAACAGTCGCCTGCTCCTGTCGGATCGAAAACATTCTCGACAGGATAGGCCGGAGCAACGAAGCAGAACTCGCGCGTCGCGAGGATGGCGCCGTGCTCGCCCTTCTTGATCACGACCACTTTGGGTCCTCGCTTGAGAAGGTCAAAGGCGGCTTTGATCAGATTGGTGATTCCGGTGAGTTGGCGCGCTTCGCTTTCATTCAAAAGGAAGACGTCGACACGCTTGAGCAGGCGGTTCAGATTGTCCGGCTGGGTGGCAATCCACAGGTTCATGGTGTCGCAGCCGGTCAACTTCGGCTTGTCCATCGCGTCCAGAAGCTCGAGCTGCGTGTTCGGGCCGATGTTGGCGAGGAACACATGCGGTGTACTGACGTAGTGTTTGGGAACAAGGGCATGAAAGTCCTGAAGCACGTTGAGTTCCGTCGCGAGCGTTTTGGCGGAATTCATGTCGGTTTCGTAAGAACCGCTCCATCTGAACGTCTTTCCTGAGTCTTTCTGAAGGCCGTCGAGCGATATATTGCGGCTATTGAGCAGCTCAAAATGCTTTTTGGGGAAGTCGGCCCCGACCGCGGCGACCATGCGGACGGGGGAAAAGAAGCTGGCCGCATAGGAGAAATAGGTGGCGGACCCCCCCAAGACCTCAGCGGCCTCGCCGAACGGGGTTTTGACGGTATCGAGCGCGATCGAGCCAACGACAAGAATGGACATGTTTGGTGTCTCCGAGGGTAAGGACGTGTCCGTTTACCATATTTCAGGGAATTCTCTTATACGGGCCCTTGCAAACGAGCCGGATTTCCGGGCACATTTGTCACCTGTGACGCCTTCTATTCAAAAACCTGGTTTTCCGGAGAAATTTCGTCGTTTGCAGGCAGACCGAAGTAGTAAAGACAAACCGCGTTCTGTTATACTGTTGTCGACGATCCTCGTTTGAAATGACACGCCAACACATTCAAATCCGGAGGCCTAACCTTGCCTCCGTTTCCGGTCCCACCAGACACGGCTTACTCTCGGTCATTATCGCGATCGCGCTTCTAGCTGTTTTCGTGGCGCCGAACGCGTCGGCCGCGCGCTATCGCCCTGTCCGCAAGAGCGAGAAGCACCAGGTCACGTTCCGATCGCAGGACCCCAAAACTTTCTACCGCTCTCTTTCGTTCCTGCTCGAGAAGCAGGCGCCCGATCAGGTGATGACCATCAACGCGCGCGCGTCGATGGCCGAGCTTCTCTTCCAGACCGAGAACTACCGCGAAGCCGCCCAGATTTATCTTCAGCTTACCGAGGCGCCGCTCGCCGACCTCTACAAGCTCTCCAGCTTCCAGTACCGCCTCGCCGAGTGCTACTTCTACATGGGCCTCTACGGCGAAGCCTACGACCAGTTTTCCCGCGTTCGGTCCGAGGGACACAAGTCTCTCCAGGCAGAAGCCACGCTCGGGATGGCGATGGCCGCGCTCGCGCAGGGCAATCGCTCGAGCGCCCAGGCGCACCTCGACATTCTTTTACTCGAGAACGAGTACTACAAAACATATCCGCGCGCCCTTTACCCGTCGGGCATCATGCTTTTCCAGAACGAGCAGTATGAGCGCAGCCTCACCTTCTTCGAGAAGGACCTGGACGACCCGAAGAACATCTATTTCGCCGGTATCGCTTATCGTCGTCTCGGCCAGCTTCCCAAGGCGCTTGGTTTCTTCCAGAAACTGACCCAGAAATTTCCGGGCACGGTCTGGGCCCAGCGTGGGTCCTTCGAAGTCGCCGAGACCTATTACCAGCAGCAGGACTATCCGCTGGCCTACCAGAGCTTCCAGCGTTGGCTGAACGAATACCCGAACGGCACGCTTCAGGTCGAATCTCAATTCCGCATGGCCTGCGCTGACATGCGCCGCGAGCAGTACGACGCGGTGCTCAACCGCCTTCTTCCGCTTATGAAGGAAGACCTTCGCCCGGCGATGGCCGAGCGCGTCCGCCACCTCGTGATCGAATCCTGGGTCCAGCTCGACAAGGTTCAGGAACTCGTGGCAATGATCAAGAAAAAAGGCCGCGCCCGGGATCGTTCGCCTGACGAGAACTACCAGCTCATGTGGGCGCTCGCCGCTCTCGGTAAATATCCGGAAGCGCTCGCGCTGTCGGAAGAAGGCCTGGGAAACTTTTACGATCCGGAGCTCACCCCGAAAATCCTCCTCGTGCAGGGCTTCTGCTATGAGAAGGTGGGCCGCTCCGCCGAAGCGCTGGCCGCTTATCAGACCGTCGTCGACCGTTTTCCGAAGTCCGACTACCTCACGCGCGCGCTCCACCTGATGGCCATTTCCTACGTGAAGGCGCAGCGGTGGCAGGAGCTCGTCACGCACGTCTACCACTACTGGGCGGGCCTGCCGGCGGATCTCCGGGCCAAATACCCTGAAGTGGAATTCTGGGTAACCGAAGGACAGCTGTCGCTTGGCAATTACGATCTCGCGGAAAAACGTTACGCGCAGTTCCTCTCGGCCGCGCCCGACGATCCGCTCACGCCGTACGCCTATCTCGGCCTCGCCGTGGCGCAGGCGCAGAACAACAAGCTCGACGCCGGCTTTGCGACACTCCAACAGTTCGCCGCGGTGGCCAAGCAGAAGAATCGCACCGACTGGCTGTCTCTCGCCACGATGCAGTCGGGGAACATTTATTACAACCAGAAGAAGTACGAGCAGGCCATCGGTTATTACCGTTCGTTCCAGAAGGACTATC
>JBBRXR010000146.1:0-5185 GCA_038238485.1 Elusimicrobiota bacterium
CGATGAGGACAAGCAGCGGGACGTAGTGGAGTGAATAGAGAAACGTCTCCCGTCCGTAGGCGATGTGCAGCGTGAACTGCGCGAGCGCCATCCCGCCGAGGACTGTCTTTACCTTCACGTTGTCGATCCGCGGAAAAGCGGCAATCCCCATCCCCAGCAGTGCGGTCCAGAGGACCGTCGCGGTCCACCCGGTCACCGGCCCCGAAAACAGACGCGAGGCCTGGAACGAAAATAACGGAAAGTCCGGCATCCGGAAGTTGGACAGCCAGCTGATCTCCGGTGCGATCATGCCGTGGAAAAGAAACGTGCGGGAGCAGGCCAGAAAACCGCCCGATTCCGGCATGAAGAGAAACGCCGTGTTCCCCGAGACGACGCCGGCCAGCGGAATGCGCGCGTCATAGAACAGACGGCTCTGCACAAAGCACAGGGCCAGAAACGCGACGATCGTGCCCGCGAAGACAATGACCATCCGGCGGCGAGTTTCGGAGACCAGCGTCAGCAGCGCCGCCGCGCCCCAATTGCTGATGGTCACGCTCAGACCCGCCACCTGCGCGACGACCTGCTGGATGACCGTCGGCGTCTCGTCCCGCGCGGCCAGGAAGAGGGCCGGGAACATGCTGAGCGATCCGAGCGCGAACGTCTCGGGCGACCACATCCCGAATACCGCGGCCGCGCTGGTGCCGGCGATGAGTGTAAAGATCACGCTGTCGGGCCGGCGGCACCCGAGACGGCGCAGCAGGAGAAAGAACAGGCCCGTCCACAGACCCGCGACGAGCGAATGGAAAATCTGGATTGCGGCCCGCGCCGGCAGCCCAAACGCGACGCGGATCGCGGCGATCGGCGGGAAAGCCACGGTGGAGAACAACGGGTGAATGTTGCTGCGGGTCTGACGGCCGCCGCGATCGCTCTCGAGGGTGGTGACGCGGTTGAAGTCCGAGTCGAACCAGACATTTCGCGCGTTTTTTTCAATCGCCAGAGCCGGATCCATCCAACCAACAAAATGGAGAGACTGAAACAGGCCCGCGCCGAACAGGACCAGGAAAAGGACGAGATCAATCCATCGACGGGATGGCTGGGGCGGACAGGGCGGGTTCAGATCGGTCCACCTGAGATAGGTCGCTTTGAAGGTCGTCAGCATGGCAGAGATTGTATCTCAACTGCCAGAGCGTCTCTTGAAGAATATCTCGCCCGCTCAGGCCGACCGCGAAGCTACTTCCCCGGGGTGAACTTGAGTAGATACAACCCGATGAGGGAAAAGGCGATGCCGATCACGCGGGGCGCGTAGACCGGCTCTTTAAAGACGATGATGCCGGCCACGGCCATGAGCGCGGCGCCGCCGGCGAGAATCATCGGCACCGCCGACAGCGGACCGCCCTTCTGGAACAGAAGAAAGAAAAAGACCGTGCCGATTCCGACGCAAACGCCCGTCAGAACCGAGTAGAAGACGCCGCTGCTGGTGACCGGTTGGTCCCAGGTCCGCCCGAACTTCAGCCAGAGCAGATACACACCGATCGTCGCGGCCGCGGTGGCTTCGACGATAAAGCCGCCCACGCCGTCTCCGATTCCGGCCGATGCCAGCCGGGTGAAAATCTGATGGAGTCCGTAAAGAAGAGCTGCGCCGATGGCATAACCAAACCAACCCATGAAAAACCTCCTGTGTGCCGCCTTACTTTAATTTATTGGCGCCGCATTTAGCCGACGGCATGTCCCCCGGACGAAACGGGCCTATACGCGGGCACCGCGGTTCCACTCTTCATGTCGTACTTCCAACGCCACATCGAATACACGACCGGATAGACCAGGAGTTCGAGGATGAACGAGGTCACCAGTCCCCCCACCATCGGCGCGGCCACCCGTTTCATCATGTCGGCGCCCGTTCCGGTCGACCACATGATCGGGAGAAGGCCAATGAAAGCCGCGCTCACGGTCATCATCTTTGGACGGACGCGCTTCACGGCCCCGTGAATGATCGCTTCCGTGAGATCGGCGTAGGTCTTCATCCGGCCGTTCTTCACCGCCTCCTCATAAGCGAGATCGAGAAAGAGAAGCATGAAGACACCCGTCTCGGCGTCCAGACCCATGAGCGCGATCATTCCCACCCAGACGGCAATGGAGACATTGTAGCCGAGCAGGTAAAGATACCAGACCGCGCCGACCAGAGAAAATGGCACCGCCAGCATCACAATGGACGCCTTGGCCGCCGATCGCGTGTTCATGAAAAGCAGAAGGAAGATCAGGAACAACGTGACGGGCAGGACGACCTTCAGGCGCTCGCGGACGCGAAGCATGTTTTCATATTGCCCACTCCACACAAGCGAGTAGCCCTCCGGCATGACGACTTGCGCGTCCACCAGCTTCTTGGCCTCGTTCACGTAACCTCCGACGTCCCGGTCGGCCATATCGACGTAGACGTAGCCGGCGAGCATTCCGTTCTCGTCGCGAATCATCGATGGCCCCACCGTGAGCTCGATGTCGGCCAACTCAGCCAGCGGTATGTTCGCGCCCGATTCGGTCGGGACCAGCACGCGCCTCAGTTTGGGCAGATTGTCGCGCAGTTCGCGCGCGTAGCGGACGTTCACCGTGTAGCGCTCGCGGCCCTCGATGGTCGTCGTGATCGGCTCGCCGCCGATGGCGGACATGACGATCATGTTCACGTCGTCGATGTTGAGGCCGTAGCGCGCAAGCTGGTCGCGCCGGAGGGTGAAGTCCAGAAAGTAGCCCCCCGCCACACGCTCAGAGAACACGCTGCGCGTGCCCTTCACGTCTTTGATGATGCCCTCAAGCTGAAGGCCGATCTCCTCGATTTTCTTGAGGTCGGGTCCCATGACTTTAATGCCGACGGGTGTGCGGATGCCCGTCGAAAGCATGTCGATGCGATTCTTGATGGGCATCGTCCAGGCGTTGGTGACGCCAGGGAATTTGAGCGCCTGATTCATTTCGTCGATGAGGGCGTCCTTGCTGATGTGCGACGGCCAGACGTGACGGAACGGCGCCTCCATGACATCCGGCAGGAAGGAATACCATCGCTTCAGCGGCCGCCACTCCGAGACGGGTTTAAGGAGAACCGTCGTCTCCATCATGGAGAACGGCGCTGGATCGGTGGCGGTCTCCGCGCGGCCCGCCTTTCCGAATACCCGCTCCACCTCCGGAAAGCTTTTCAGAATCTTATCCTGTTCCTGCATAAGCTTCTGCGCTTCGCTCACCGACAGGCCCGGAAGCGTGGTCGGCATGAAGAGAAGGCTGCCCTCGTAGAGCGGCGGCATGAATTCGGAGCCCAGTTTGAGGTAGACCGGCACCGTGGAGACGACCAGAAGGAGCGCCGTCACGAGCGTTGCCTTCTGGTGGCGAAGCACGAACCGGCACGCGGGCTCGTAGACAGCGAACAGGCGACGGCTGATCGGATGTTTCTCTTCCGGGTAATAGCGACCAACCGTGAGGCTGTTCACGATCCGGGAAAGCCACATCGGCTTCCAGTGGACGTCGTCCATGCGCGTGAACATCATGCGGATCGCCGGATCCAGCGTGATGGCGAGGAGGGCGGCAATGCCCATCGCCAGCGTCTTCGTGTAGGCGAGCGGCTTAAAGAGGCGCCCCTCCTGGTCCACCAGGGTGAACACGGGAAGGAACGCCACCGCGACCACCAGCAGGGAGAAAAAAACCGAGGGGCCGACTTCCTTGAGCGCCTGCAGACGCACCGCATGAAAGTCTCCGGGACGCCCCGCTTCGTTCCATTGCTCAAGCCGCTTGTACGCGTTCTCCACCTCCACGATGGCGCCATCCACCAGTACGCCGATGGAAATGGCGATACCCGCGAGCGACATGATGTTCGACGTGACGCCGAGTTGATACATCGGGATGAAAGCCAGAAGAACCGCGATCGGGATGGTGACGATCGGGATCACCGCCGACGGGAAATGCCAAAGGAACAGAAGAATGACGAGACTCACGACAATCATCTCCACGATGAGTTCATGCTTCAGCGTGTGTATCGATTCCTTGATCAGCTCAGACCGGTCGTAGGTCGTGACGATTTCGACGCCCTCGGGAAGCGAGCGGCTCACGTCCTTGATCTTGGCCTTCACGCGGTCGATGACCGCGAGCGCGTTCTCGTCCTGGCGCATCACGATGATGCCGCCCACGGTGTCGCCCAAACCATCCAGGTCGGACACGCCGCGGCGAATGTCCGGACCGAGCACCACGCGTCCGATATTTTTGATCAGAACGGGCGTTCCGCCCTTGGCGCTTTTCCCGACGACGATGTTCTCGATGTCGTCGATCGATTTGGCGTAGCCACGCCCGCGAATCATGTATTCGGCGCCGGACAGCTCCACCACCCGTCCGCCGACGTCGTTGTTTCCCTTCCGGATCGCGTCCACCACCCGCGTCATCGGGATCTTGTAAGAGACGAGCGCGTTCGGGTCGACGTTGACCTGGTATTGCTTCTGAAATCCTCCGATCGACGCCACTTCCGCCACACCCGGCACGGCCTGCAGCCAGTAACGGAGATACCAGTCCTGGAAGCTGCGGATTTCAGCGAGGTTGTGTCGGCCGGTCTTGTCGACGAGCGCGTATTGATACACCCATCCCACGCCCGTGGCGTCCGGGCCGAGTTCCGTGCGAACACCCTCCGGCAGTCGCGATTGAATTTTCGACAGGTACTCGAGTGTCCGACTGCGCGCCCAATAGAGATCAGTGCCGTCCTGAAAGATCAGATAGACGTAGGAATAGCCGAAATCGGAGAACCCCCGCACCGCTTTGATTTTCGGGGCGCCAAGGAGAGCGCTGACGATCGGGTAAGTGACCTGGTCTTCGATGATGTCCGGGCTGCGGTCCCACCGGGAATAGATGATCACCTGCGTGTCAGAAAGGTCGGGAATGGCGTCGAGCGGAACGTGCTTCATGCTGTAAACGGCGCCGAGCACCGCGACGAGCGTCAACAGCGCCACGATGTACTTGTTCTTCGCCGAGAACTCGATGATCCGTTCGATCATACGCTTACCTCGCGCCCTGCGTCGCGCCCCGGATTTTTGATTCGGAATCGATCAGGAAGTTGGCGGTGGTCACCACCTGTTCTCCTTCCGTCAACCCGTTGGTGACCTCGTAGAAGCCGGTCGCCTCCCGCCCGACGCGGATTTCCCGCGGTTCATACTGGCCTGGCGCCTTTTGAACGTAAACCAGCTGTCGA
>JBBRXR010000147.1:0-5147 GCA_038238485.1 Elusimicrobiota bacterium
GATCTGGTGGTGGAAGCGGCTCGGCGCGAACACGCGCGCGAAGTAATACAGCCGGTCGCCCTCGCGCCGGTGGAACGGCCGGGAGTCGTGGCGCCAGAACGCATAGGCGGGCGGCTTCTCGTAGGTCAGCGTGTAGGTGCCATTCACCTTTTCAACGTTGTGATAAACGCCCTGGAACTGGACGGAGAGCGGCACCGGCGGAATGAGCTTGAGGAAATAGAGCACCGAGATGAGCGCGAGCAGAGCCGCCGCGGGCGCGAAGAGGCGGCGCTGGGCGGCCCTCGGCTCCTCATCGTGGTTCGCCAGAAGTCCCGCCACGCGCCAGACGATGAGCGCCGCGCCCAGAACGGCCAGCGCGAAGATCAACGGGCCGATGCGCCCGACCACGATTGGAATAAAGAACGCGAGAAAAGAGACGACGCAGAACGAGTAGAGGCCGAGTCGCAGCCGGTAACCCACGCGCCGGATCTGCGGCATCTCGTTGACGAAAAGCAGGACGACGAGCACGAGGAAGAAAATGACCGAGCGCCCGCCCGTGGCGCTCTTGAAATAGAGGATGACGTAAGAGCTCAACAGGCCGCCATAAAAGAAGTGCAGGGCCTCGACGTTGAACGTCCAGATTGTCGCGAACCGCGCCGGTGGCGCCCAGGCGCCGCGGTGCTCGCGGTACTGAAAGACCAGCAGGAACGTCAGGATCACCATGTAGCAGAACTGGATGGCGAGATCGAGCCAGGAATCAATGCGCTGGATCGTGAACATGTCGAAGACGAAGCCGACGACGAACACCACGGCGTTGTCGTGATGAATCAGGTAGCGGACGGGTTCGCGGAGGCTGAGGGGAAGGCGTTCGACGAACGCGGGAATTTTCATGAGGGGAGTCTACTAAGGGCAGGTGGCGAGGGGCAGGGCGGTGAGGGCGCGTCCCGCGTCGTCCCCGCGGTAGAGAGCCGCCGGAAGGGCCGCTGCCTTGAGCGCCGCGCAGGCGTCGTGGGCCGTGGTGTCGGCGGGCAGATAAATCAGGCCGGTCACGAGAAAATCGTCCGCCCGAAGGGGAGCCAGGCGCTTGAGTTCCAGCCGAAGCTCGCGCCAGGCTTCGGGCGCGCCCTCCACCTGCATCTCGATCATCAGTCCGTCGACTTTCCGGCCCATGGCGGCCAGGTCGACCCCGCCGTTGTTCACGATGACCGTTCCCCCGCCCACCCAGGCCTTGAGCGAACCCACGAGCGACGTCATGCCCTTGAGCATGCGCCGTTCCTTGGCGATGGTGAACACGTCCCGGGGAACCAGGACCGTGTCGGCGAACACGCCGTCCATGCCGAGCTTCTCATGAATCGCGCGCGCTTCGTCGCGCACGACGCCGCGCCAGCCGCGGTCGCTGGGATCAACATAATAAGACGCCCAGTCGGGATTGGAATCGGGCTGGCCATCGGCGCCGGGCTTGGTGAAGCCGGGGCCGACGTGCTCGTCAATGTACCACGGCGCGTAGCCGGCGGTGCCGCGGCCGTTGCCGCGGCGCAGGTGATCGTCCTCGCCCAAAGAAAGGTAACCGAGGACGCGGCATCCCTTCGAATGAAGGAACGCGACGTCGGCGGGCGTGACGAGTGCGGGTTGAAGGACGATGGTGCGATAGGCGGCGAGTTTCTCGAGCGGCGGCGGACCGTAAAAGCAAATGAGGGGCCCTTGAACGGGCGGAGCGGGCGGAGACGCGGCCCGCAAGGGAGCGAGGCAGGAAAGGAAAGCGACAACGAAGGCCGAGCGGACGCTGAGCGACATCAGCGTCCCGCCGGCACCGCCGAATTCACGAAGAAGATGTGGCGGCTCAGTCCCCGCAGGCCTTGGCGAAGCGTCGTCCAGGACACGATCGAGGAAATGCCGATGGCCACGACGTAGCCCCAGCCGTAACCCCAGTTCCGGAACAGGACATCGTTGGCGATGGTGAGGCCGAGGTTGAGCCCGACGAAGAGCATCGTGGCCAGCAGGGCCCGCGTGCGAAATTCGAAATAGAGAAGAAGGATCAGGTGAATCCAGAAGAGCACCTGGAAGAACGCGGCGGCAATCAGCACCTGGAAGATGCGGACTGTCGATTCATTAAGCCCGAGGCGCCGGAGGACGAAGGAGCCGATGAAGAAGCCGAGCACCGCGATCACGATCTCGAGCTCGAAGAGATTATTCATGCGGCGCTTCAGGTTCTTCCACAGCGCGTCGCGGCGTTCCTCGACGACTTTGAGCGGGCTCGTCTCGAGATGGTCGATGTAGGAACGGTAATCGCCGTAGAACTCCGTCTCCACCATCACGAGGAAATAGGAAATGGCCGGCATCATAATGAGATAGGAGAGGAACGTCGCGATGTCGTAGGGCTGGAAGATGCGAAAGCGCGTTCCCGCGACGGTGTCGCCCACCGCGATCCAGAGATAAAACTTATCGATCCACGTTCCGAGGTTGTAGAGGAAACCGATCCAGCCGAGGACCGCGAAGCCGCGGACGTAAGCGAGAAGGTCCGCCGCGTGAAACGGCACTTCGGCGCCGGCGTCGGCCGGCCGCTTGAGGGCGAGGCCGAACAGAACCACGAAGGCCGCGAACAGCCCGGCGGTGTAGCCCACGAGAAGTCCGTCGAGCCCGTAGCCGCGCAGACCATAGGCGAGCGCGACGGAAACGAAGCAGCCCATCACGAATACGTAGAACGACGACGCGAAACGTTTCTGCGCGTCCAGGTAGGCGAGGACGCACCACAGCCCAATCAGCGACGCGGTCAGCACCGCGATCGCGAGACGATAGACGAGCGAATTGCCCAGGGACGCGGGCGTGAAGTACGTGGCCGCGATGAAACCGCCGGCCAGACCCAGGCCGATGGCGAAGGCTTCGACGAAGATGAGCGCTTTGCGCTGATCCGCGCGGCCCTTAAAGCTCAGGTCGGCCAGGTAGCGGCTGAAGATCATGAAGAAGGGGCCAGTGGCGACGAGCGAGCCGGCGAAGGCGTACATCACGGTGGTCGTGAAGAACGTCATGTCCGGATATCTGTTGAGCCGGATGCCGATCAGGCTGACGAAGCCGACGGCAAAGATGGTGGCGAGCCATGGGCCCACCGACATGGCGAGCGAATACCCGAACACGCGAGCGGCCGTGAGGTAGCTCGGTTTTTCCTGGAGGCGTTTGAATTCCAGGCCTATGCCACCCATGGGGCCTCCCGGGTGACGTTGATGTAAAGCTGATTGAAACTCGAGAGGGTCTGCGCCAGCTCGTAGCGCTTCACGCGCTCGCGCCCGGCCTCGATCATCTTGTTGCGGAGTTCGACGTCGCCGTAAACGCGACGGATGGTCCGGGTGAGCTGGGCGAGATCGCGGGGAGGCACCACCTGTCCGATGCCGCTCAGCATCTCGGGAATGCCGCCGCTGCGCGTGGCCACCATCGGCACGCCCGCCGCCATGGCTTCGAGCACGGTGAGCGGTTGGACTTCCTTCAGGCTGCAGATGACCATGAGATCGAGATCGACGTAGCAATCCGAGGCGGCCTTCAGTCCCTCGAACTTTACCACGGATTCCAGGCCGAGGCTTGTCACCAGGTCGCGGCATTCGCGTTCGTAAATCGGGTCTTCGACGGGGCCGATGATGGCCACGTTGAGATCGGGGAGGGACGGCGCCAGCTCGGCGGCGGCCTGGATGAGGAGCTTGATGTCCTTGACCGGGGCGACACGGCCGACGAGGCCCACCCGGAAGCCCGCGTGCGCGCTCCGCGGCGCGCTCGCGAAACGCTCAATGTCGATGCCGTTGGGAATGACGATCGACTTCGCCGGATCGGCGCCAAGGTCGATCTGATGCTGACGGATGAAATCGGCGAGCGACGTCACCTGGTCCGCTTTATGATACGTCCACCGGCTGATCCACTCAAAGAAGGTTTCCACCGCGACGCGCTGACCGCCCTGGAGAACTTCATGGAACGCCACTTCCATCTGCCGCTCCTGCAGGTACAGACCGTGCTCGCTGAGCACGAGCGGCTTATGGAAGCGCGCCTTGGCGAGGCAACCGACGAGGCCGGCGTAACCCGTGGCCGCGCAATGGTAGATGTCGGCCTCCGGCAATGGCGTGCGAATGAGACGCACGGCGCTGCGCGCCATCGTTTCCCAGACCCAGAAGAAACGGGCGAAGGAATCGTCGGTGCCGAGGGAGGCGTAAAGCTTCGAGATCACGTTCCAGAAGATCGCGTTGTCGAGAAGGTTGTTCTCATCCATGTCCACGTCTTCGACGCATCGCACCAGTTCTTCCAGCGGCGTGAAATCGTTGCGGCGAAGCCCGTCGAACGCCGCGCCAAAGGCTTCGGCCACCTGTTGAATGGCTTTCTTTTTCTGGAAGCGGCGGATGAGACGCGGCTGGCCCTGCGGGCGCGTGAGGTTCACGGTGACGACCTCGCGAACGTTCGACGGCAGGACGAACTTGTAATCGGCCGCGGTGCGCGGGCGGTCGGTCAGCGCCACGATGGAGAAATCGAATTGCGGCGAGCCGGCGATGAGCTCGTGCGCCCAGACGGCGACGCCGCCGGTCACATACGGGTACGTGCCCTCGAAAATAAGGCAGACGTGCTTGCGCGGATCGAGGTTCGTCGTCATGCGTCCAGCCTTTTGCGCGCTCGCACGAAGAACCAGACGGGGAACGCGGCCAGTGACAGCGCGATCACCGGGAAGCGGAGGCCGTTGGCGAACGCGCGCGAAGGCGCCGCCGGCTCGATGGTGATCTGGTCATGACCAGTCGCCGGAATGCGGAAAGTGATTTCGCGGCGCGTCGCGCGCTCGACCGCGATGAAATCGCGGCGGCCGTCGCGCGCGCCCGCGGGCCGGGCGGTCAGTTTGAAATAACCGTCGGCGGGAAGGGTGAGCTCAACGTCGGTGGGGCCGAAAGCGCGCAGGCCGAAGGAGACGCCGGTGTCGGTCACTTTCCAGTCGTCGACCCAGCCGGCCGCGCCGCGGACGAAGGTGGCGGGCGCCGCAGACGCCCCAAGCGCGATCACGTGATCGTTGGAGCCGTCGAGGAAAACGTAGAGCGCGCCCTGGCGCACCGCGTAACCGATGACGTTCTGCGAGCGGGAGAAATCGACGCGCTGGGCGGCGTCGGCGAACACGATGGTGCGGCACTCGCCGGAATTCCGAACGCGGAACC
>JBBRXR010000148.1:0-5141 GCA_038238485.1 Elusimicrobiota bacterium
CGTCGAGCGTCTTCATCACGGCGCGCGCCATCGATTCCATCGAGGACGTGGTGGTGAGGCGGGATTCATTGAAACCGGGAAAGTCGACGGCAATGCGGCGGTAGTGCCTGGAGAAGGGTTCCTGCGGCGCCCAGACGCGCCGATCCAGCGGAAACGCGTGGAGGAAAACGAGCGGAATGCCGCTCCCGGCCTGTTCGGAGGCGAGTGCCATTCGCGTTAGTGGTGCTGCGCGACGTTTTCGCCGAAGTGCAGCCAGAGCCACTCGGAGCCGGTGAACTTAAGACCCGTCTCCTTGTCCCGGCCGTCCCAGGCGGCGAACCCGACGCGCGTCGTCTCGTCGGTTTTGATGTCCCGTTTGAACACCAGCGTGTAATGGCCGTCTTTGTAGACGGCCGACGCGGGAGTGGACGTGCCCGACCAGTTCTCGCGAACGGCGGCAGCCAGATTGGAGGTACGGCCAGAAACAACGGCGTTATTCGACGCCTGCCAGGCCGTGAACTCGAGCGCCGGATCGTTGGCGCCGTAAAGATTGAGGAGGTTTCCGCGCGGATCGCCCAGATAGTCGGCGGGACGGACGGCGAGGAGCATCGCATCCGACGGAACGGTGGTGTCTTCGGTCGGGTCGTCCCAGGACAACTTGAAGGCAACGGCGCCGTCCTTGAAAAGAGCTTGAACGGAAACGGCATGGACCGTGAGCGGCGCGCGCTTGCCATCGACGTAATAGAAGTTTTCGAGGTTCACTTCGGTGTGGGGCGCACCGGTCCACGCCTTGTCATCGGCCGTTGTCGGCAGGTCGCCGGCGGCCTTGGGGGCGTAAATGTCTTTCGAGAAATTGGCCTTGATCTGAAGCGAGGCCACATAGTTCGAGAGCTGCCAGGCCTCCTCATGCGTCGCCGCGCCTTCATAGGAGGGCATGGGCGCGCCATCGATGCCGGCCAGCATGCGGTAATAAATGTCGAGCGGGCGGTTGCCGCCGCGGTAGGTCCAGCCCTGCGTGAGATTGGCGGGGCGGATGGGGCGTTGCCAGGCGTCATTGAGCGAGAACGCGGACGTTCCGTTGGCGCGGCCGCCCTCGCCGTGGCAGAGCGCGCACTGCAGCTTCGCGAACACTTCCGCGCCCTTCTTGAGGTCCGGAGACGCCTTGAAGTTCGACGGAAGCGGGATGGCCTTGGGCGCTTCGGCGTTCTTGAAAGCGGGAGAAATCGATTTGAGGTAGGCGACGAGCGCATTCTTCGTGTCGTCGCTCAGGTTGTTGAAGCTCGGCATGCCCGAACCCGCGAGTCCGTGGCCGATAATGCCGAACTTGATGTCGTCGTCGGAAGGCGGCGTTCCCTGGACGGTTGTCTTCCACTTGAACCGGCCCGACGTGATGTCACGCGGCTGAACAACGAGGCGCTTCGCGTCGGTGCCGTCGCCCTTCGCTTCGGCGCCGTGACATCGGATGCAGTGCTGCGTGAAAACGGCCTGGCCTGTTTTGATGAGGGCGGCGTCCGGGCCGGTGGCGGCCGCGACGCTGGCGGCGGGCGCATCGGCGGCGCGGGCCGGACCGGTGAAAAAGAGCGTTAGCGCGACGACGGCGGCGGACAACCGGAACTGCCTCATTTGTGAACTCCTGGTTCTGTCAGGGCTTTGAGGTTCAGGACCTCTTCCAGCTTTTCGGGAGACAAAATATTGCGAAGCTTGATCGTCTCGACAATCGTTTTTCCCGACGCCATCGCTTCCTTCACGATCTCGGCGGCCTTGGCATAGCCGATGATGGGGTTGAGGGCGGTCACAAGCGACATGGACATTTCGGCGTAACGGCGGCAGCGGTCGCGATCGGCGGTGATGCCTTTCACGCAGCCGTCGGTGAAAGCGCGAATGGCGTTTTTCATGATCTCGATTGAGAAAAGGAGGTTGAAGCCCATGACGGGCATCATGACGTTCAACTCGAGCTGCCCCGCCTGCACCGCCATGGAGATGGTGAGGTCGTTGCCCATGATTTGAAAGCAGACCATGTTAAGCATCTCGGGAAACGACGGATTGACCTTGCCCGGCATGATCGACGAGCCTGCCTGCGCGGCGGGAAGAAAAATTTCCGCGAAACCCGTGGTGGGGCCGGACGCCAGGAGACGAAGGTCGTTGCTGATGCGCGTGAGCTCGAGCGCGAGATTCTTGAGGGCCGAAGAAATCTCCGCGACGGGGCGCTGGCTCTGCATCGCCTCACGCTTATCGACGGCGGCGCGAAACGGAACGCCGGTGTCTTTCCGAATGATCTCCACCACGCGGCGAGCGTAGTCCTGATGGGTGTTGAGGCCCGTGCCGGCCGCGCTGCCGCCGATGCCGAGCTCTTCGAGGTCCTTGGCGGCGGTCTTCAGGCGCTCCGAGCAGCGCTCAATCGCGAGGCCATAAGCGGCAAATTCCTGCCCAAGACGGATCGGCACGGCGTCCTGAAGATGGGTGCGCGCCGACTTGATGACGTCATCGAGGTCTTTCCCCTTCTTCGTGAAGGCTTCGGCGCAGGCGTCGAGTGCCGGAAACAAATCATTGAGCAGGAGGCGGCCTGAAACGCGGATCGCCGTCGGAAAGACGTCGTTGGTCGACTGGCCATAGTTCACATGGTCGTTCGGATTCAGCTTGGCGTAATCGCCTTTCTGCCCACCCATGAGTTCGATGGCGCGATTGGCGAGCACTTCGTTCACGTTCATGTGCAGGGCCGTGCCGGCGCCCATCTGAAAAACGTCGACGATGAACTGGTCGCGGAGTTTGCCGGAGAGAATTTCGTCGCAGGCCGTCGCGATGGCGTCGGCCTGGTCGGGCGTGATCAGCCCGAGTTCCTTGTTGGCGAGCGCGGCGGCCTTCTTGATGTACATGAAGGCGTCGATGAAGCGGGGATGATGGGCGAGGCCGGAGATCGGAAAGTTTTCTTTGCCGCGAAGGGCATTGATGCCGTAATACGCGTCCGCCGGAAGCTCGCGGGGACCGATGGAATCTTTTTCTGTGCGATTTCCGCTCATGGAGCTCGGGACTAGTTCCGCTGGTCGATCGACACGAACGACAGGTCGCGCGCGCCGGTGTAGATGCACTCCGGGCGGATCAGACGATTGTTGGCGTGCTGCTCGGCGACGTGCGCCGTCCAGCCCGTCATCCGGGCCAGCGCGAAGATGGGCGTGTAGATTTCAACAGGCAGGCCCATCAGGTAATAGGCGACCGCGCAGTGATAATCCACGTTCGGGAAAAGATTTTTCGCTTTCTTCACCGCGTTCTCAACGACGCAGGACGTTTCGAAAAGCTTGGTATCGCCCGCGCGTTTCGCGACCTGTTCGGCGAGGCGCTTCATGAGCGGCGCGCGCGAGTCCTGGTGGCGATAGACCCGGTGGCCGAAGCCCATGATCTTGTCTTTCTTGCCCAGCGCGTCCGCCACCCACGACTCCGCTTTGTCGGGGGAACCGATGGCCAGAAGCATCTCGATGGCCCGTTCGTTGGCGCCACCGTGGAGCGGCCCTTTCAGCGCGCCGATCGCCGAGGCGATGGCAGAGTGCATGTCAGAAAGCGTGGAGGCCGTCACGCGCGCGGCGAACGTCGAGGCGTTGAAGCCGTGCTCGGCGTAGAGGATGAGCGTGGCGTCCAGGATGCGGGCGACTTCCGGGTCCGGCCGCTTACCGGATTCCATGTAGAGGAAATTGGCGGCGTGGTCGAGCTTCGGGTCCGGCGGAATCGGCTGGAGGCCCTTGTGAAGGCGGGAAATGGCGGCCACGATGGTACCGGCCTTGGCGACGAGGCGAATGGCCTTGCGAAGGTTGGCCGCGGCGTCGGTGGCGTCGCCGTCCGGATCTTCGATGTAGCAGCGCGAAACGCCGACGCGAAGACCGACCATCGGGTTGGTTTTCTGCGGCAGGTGTTTGAGCGAATCCATCACGAAGGCGGAAAGCGGACGATGCTCTTTCAGCTCGGCCTTGAAATTGGCGAGTTCGAATTTATTGGGAAGCTTGCCCATGAGGAGCAGGTAGGAGACTTCTTCGAACGTGGCGTTCTCGGCGAGCTCGTGGGCCACGTATCCGCGGTAGATCAGCGCGTCTTTCTGGGCGTCCACCTCAGCGATGGCGCTCGTTCCGGCGACGATACCCTCAAGTCCGGGTTTGTAGCCCTCGGGAAGCGCGGTTTTGAGATCAGACATGATTTCCTCTCGTTATTTTTTTGGGCTGCGGCTGATGGCCGCGGCCTCGGAAAGATACTGGCGCTCTCGGCGGTCGAAATCCTGATAGTGGTTCAGTTCGTATAGTTCTCGGCGGGTCTGCATGCGTCCCAGAAGCGACCGCGTGTGGCCGAGACGCTTCAATTCGTTCAAGGATTGCTGAACGGCGAAGGCCGCCGTGCGAAACGCGGTCATCGGGAAGAGGACCAGTCGAAATCCAAGGCGGGCCAATTCGGGAACCGAAAGAACCGGCGAACGCCCGAATTCTGTCATATTTGCCATTAATGCGCCTAGGCTCTTCTTCCCCCCACCCGCCAGGCGTCCGAAGGCACGGAACTCCGCTTCACTCTCCAGAGCCTCGGGAAAAATGACGTCCGCCCCGGCCGCCCGGTAGAGTTTCGCCCGGCGCATGGCGTCCTTGACGTCGGTCACCCCGCGCGCGTCCGTGCGCGCCACGATCATAAAACCCGGGTCGCGCCGCGCGGCCACGGCCGCTTTCACCTTCGCCACCATCGCGTCCGCGTTCACGACGCTCTTTCCTTCCAGATGCCCGCACCGCTTGGGAAAAATCTGGTCTTCGATCTGCAGGCCCGCCGCCCCCGCGCTTTCCAGCTCGCGAACGGTTCGCGCGACGTTGTCGTCGCCGCCGAATCCGGTGTCGGCGTCCACAATCATCGGCAACGGCGTCGCCCGGGAAAGGCGGCGGACGGTCCCGGCGACTTCCGAGAGCGTCAGCAGGCCAATGTCCGGCTGGCCGTGGAGGGCGACGGAGAGGCCCGCGCCCGACACGTAGGCGGCGCCGAAGCCCGCTTTCTCGACGAGAAGGGCCGTGAGAGCGTCGTAAATGCCGGGAACGGGCACCGCGCCCTTCTTCATCAGGTCGCGAAGGCGGCGTCCGGCGGTCTTCAACGGACCTCCAGAAGCGGCGCCAGCGACGCAAGCTTCGAGACGCGCTCAAGCTTCAGAA
>JBBRXR010000149.1:0-5106 GCA_038238485.1 Elusimicrobiota bacterium
ACGAGCAGCTTCGCCGGGTTCAGAACGACAAGCACGAGCTCAAGATGGAGCTCGAGAAGCTCGCCTCGAAAAAGACGAACCTCAACCAGGCCGCGTAACGCGGCCTCGGCCCTACGGGGCCAGGCTCACTCCGATCTCCCGCTCCCGCGCCGCTTCCGGACGGCCCTGGCGCGTGAAAATTTCCCCCAGCATCCGGTGAATCCGTGGATCGAACGGATTGATCGCGTTCGCTTCCATCAGAAGTCCCGCCGCTTCCCTGTCGTCCACCATTCCCGCCAGCTCGATCATCGGCGTCCCGTAATTCGGATTTTTCATCACCGCGAGACGCAACATCTCGCGCGCTTCGTCTTTGCGGTCGAGCGCGATCCGGGTTCGCGCGCACTTAAGAAGGATCACGGCGTTATCGGGCTCGTCGGCCAGGGCCTTGTCATATTCAATCAGGGCCGCTTCCATCTGTCCGCGCTGACGCATCCGGTCGCCGAGCCGCAGCCGCGATTCGGCGCTCGCTCCCACCACGTCCTCCTCGCGCAGCGCGTCAAAGCGAACCTCATCGGCAAGAGCGCCGCGGGATTTCTCCCACGTTTCCTTGTTCAACGCGCCTTTCCAGGCGGTCTCGAAGGCTTCCGGCGTGAGATGGTAGACGGTCTGAAACGCCTGCGCGAACGTCGACTTCCTGAGCGCCTCGAGAAACGTCCGGAAACCCGCCAGCTTCTTCTCGCGGATCATGAAGTCCACAGCGTGCGACACCTGCGCGAAGGCGAGAGAAACCTCTTCCTGGTTCTTCAGGTAGACCATCGACGGCGACATGCGCCGGAACGGGATGAGCGTCCCCTTCTCGCGCGCGTCAAGGAGCGCGTTGCGCTGGTTCGGCGTGAGATAGACGGGCGGGTCCGCCCGGTAACTGGTTTCGAAGTAACGCGCGGTGCCTTCGTGCAGCCAGAGCTCCGCCTTCGTCGATGTCAGTTCGTTAACCATAAGGTGCGTGTACTCGTGCGACAGGGCGTCCAGCCAACGGTAACCGACGGGAAGCGCGGCGGGCGACAGGATCATCAGCCGGTGAAATTTGCAGATGCCGATCGCGCCCGAGCGCTCCAGCGTATCGATCGACAGCGTGGAGGCCGCCGAAAAGCTTTCCTTATCGGGATAGATCTCCACGCGGATCTTCCCGCGCGGGCGATGCGCGAAAATCTGCTGATAATGCTCGCTGACTTTTTCCAGCACGGGAAGGGCGTAGTCCGCGAGAAACTCCTGTCCGCGCGGCACGAACAGCTGGAAGTGGGCGACCGCCGGAGACTCCACGAGCGGCGCGGTCGCGGCGACCGTCGCCTGCAGGTACGGCATCAGCCAGGGAAACGCCGCGTCGACTTCGGGCGTCACGGCCGCCGCAGCACCCGCGTAGTCGCTCTTCGACAAACGGATGAAAGCCTCCGGGTCATGGCCCGCGACAAGATTGTCCGCCTCGAGCTTTTCGAGGACCGTCTGCGCAGCGGGAGACGACACCGGCATGTCGCTCTTGAAGGCCTCGGCACGCGCGGCGAACAGCGTCGCGACCGCCATCAGAGCGACGGACTTACTCCGCCAGGCGGCGGTAATAACGGTGAATGATGTCTTCATAGATCTTGGGGTAGTTTTCCTTGAGCGATTCGAGAAGGTCCTCGCGGAACTCGCGTGGCGGCCGGTAGTCTTCCGCGGTGGGCAGACGCACGCGCCCGTTGCCCGCGCCTCGTCCTCCGGCACCGCCGGGACGCGCAATCACGCGCGGTCCGCCGCCGCTGCCCGAGCCCGGTCGGCCCGCCATCTCGCTCATCGCCTGCTGAGCCTCGTTGAGGCCGTTCTGCGTTTCGAGAAGGTTTGAAAGCGCCCCTTCTTCATGGGGGAGCGCGCCGCGACTGTCGGCGCCGCCCAGCGATCCGCCGGCGGCCTTCATCTCCTGCGCGGCTTTCGAAAGCGGTTGCGTGATGGGCAGGCCAAGGCTCGCGGTTTTTCGGGACAACGCCTGGAGCTGCTGGCGGACGTCGCCGGTTTCTTTGGCCAAAGCTTCCTGCCGCTGCTTGAGAGCATCGTAAGCGGGCTTCTCCGACCCCATCGGCGCGGACGCGGTGTCGCGAAGCTTTTTGAGTTCTTCCAGAATGGCCGACTCCTCCGTCCGCATTCCCGAGATGGGTTCGGTGAGCAACGCGGTGGTCGTCGACTTCGCCACTTCGGTCTCGACCGCCTGAAGCTGACCCGTGATGAGGGCCAGCGCGTCGAAGCCTTTGTCAATGCGGCGGATTTCAAGCTCGTGCTGGACCTCGTCCATCGGCCCCACCTGGGAGGCCAGCGTGACGTAGAACGCGCTCGCCTGCGCCGACGCGGCCACGCTGCGGGCCCTGAGAACGACGGCGCGCTGTCGCGCGGCGAGCGCGCGGAAAGCGTCCTCCTGGGACTTCATGCGGCGCTCGAGCCGCGCGGTCTCGAGTTTCTGTGTTTCGGCCAGCAACGCGCGCTGGTCGTTGGCGAGCTTCTCCACTTTCTGCGCCTGCTCACCGATCTTTTGCGCGAGCTCATCCTCCGACCCGGCTTTCGAGAACCCCTCTTCCGCCTGCGACAGGTTCTTGCTCATGTCCTGCGTCATCTTGAGGAATTGCTGCGCCAGCTCGACGGCCTTCTTCATGTCCCCGCGCTTGATGGCGTCGGAAATTTGGCTGAGCATGTCCTGCGCTTTCCCGAGCTGAACGTTCTTGAGCGCCTGCTGGTTGACGAAATCTTCGGGAAGCTGGTTGGGCATCTGCTGAAGGGCGCGCGCGAGCTGCGCCAGGTTCTTGCGCGCCTCCTCCATCACTTCCCCCAGCTTGGCGGCAAGCGCGGGATCGTTGGGCTGGGCGTTGTTCAGCGCGGAGGTGAGTTCTTCGCCGAGCTTCTGAAGTCGTTCTCCGCTTTCCACCACGTCACGGGCGTTCTGGCGCTTGGTGAGCTCCTCCGAGAGCGACGTCATGCGCTCGAGTTCCGACGAGATGTTCTCCAGCTGGGCCGCCGCGGCGGGGCGGTTCTGCGTGTTGATGGCCGCCCGCGCCGAGGGCATCAGGCTCTGGTTCATGGCGTGCATGCTGTCGAGCATCGCGCGGTGCTCACGCGTGACGTTCTCATCGGACAGCGGATCGTTCTCCATGCGCGTGACGATCTGGCGAAGCGCTTCTTCCAGCCGGGTCGATAGCTGGGACGACTGATTGAATTCCGTCGCGGCCTGCTCGAGGTTGGAATCCGGTTTCTCCACCTTGGCCTTCAGCGTGTTCATCTGAGCCAGGAGGTCGATCGATTTGTCGCGCCAGGCTTCGAGCGCCTGGCCCAACGCCTCGTGCTCGCGCTCGAAGCTTTCCACGGCGATGTCCATCCACGGCGTGGCGGCGATGCCGGGGCCCGTGACGGTATTCGCGTCGGACGCGACGAGCCGGTAGCGCGCTGTGTCGCCGGGCCGCAGGCCGACGCCGCGCAAGTCCCAGGGAAACGTGAAGATGCCGCCCACCGAGCGAGAATCGAATTTCCGGGCGGTCAGCGAGCGCGCGCGGCCCTTCAGTTCCCACTCGAGGCGCACCTCGGCCACCTGGATGTCGTCGCGCACGTCAAAGGTGAGGGGAATTTTTTCGCGTTCTCCGGCCACCAGCCCGTCGGAAGGCGAGAGCAGAAGGATTTCCGGCGGACGGTCTTCCAGGACGTTGATCGGGTAGCTCTCGTTGGGCGCGATCGAGAAGGCATAGGTGCCGCTCTTTTCCACCACGAAGGCGACCTGAAGCGTGGAACCGGCGGTGACCGTGGCGGGGGCCGTTCGCCCGTCGGAAAACGTGAGCGACGCGCTGGGGATCGCGCGGTTGGCCTTTGCGGACACGTTCACCTGGCTGCCCGCCAGCGCAGTGATTTCGGGCGAGGTCTGCTTGAACGCCGCCTTGCCGGTATAGGCGGGCGGCTGGATGGTGATGTCGAAGCCCGAGAGCCGGACAGGCTCGATCGGCGTGACGGTGTAGCGCCGGCTCCAGTCGCCTTTCCAGCGAACGCGATAGGCGATCGGCTCGACGACGTTGCGGATCATGTAGCGCCGCTCTTTTCCCTCCACGTCCGGCAGGCGGCGCGACCAGCCGGTGGCGGAGCGGATCATGAGGTCCGGGCGAGCGTCTCCTTCCAGGAGTTCCAACCGAATCTCGACGTCGCTGCCGAGGGGCACCGACGCGTCGCCGGGCGTCACCCGGACGAACCGGTCCGTGTTGACGGCGACGAACGGGTTCAGGATGCGCGTGTTGAAAGGCGACATTGTCGGCACGGTCGCCGCGAGAATCAGCGAAACCAGAACGACGCCCGCGGCCGCGCCGACGGACGCGCGCCAGCGGTGTTCCGGAAAAGACCACGATGACCGGCACCGCGCGAGCTGGGCGGCGATGTGTTCGAGATAAAGGTCTCGTAGCTCGCCGGACCCGAGGCGACCGTCCCGCGCGAGCTCGACAGCCAGACGCAGATCGTCTTCGCGCAGCTCCACGCCGCGTGACCGGGCCCGAAGCGACAGCGTGCGGGCGCGCTCGCCCGCGCGGAACGCCCGCGGCGACCGGAACGCGATCGCGAAAGCGGCCGCCGCGCTCGCGACGACGGCGAGCCACAAGGCAACGCGAAGCCAGGCCGGCAGGTCGAGAAGTCGATCGATCACCGCGAGCAACGTCATTCCCCCGACGAGGATCGGCGCGGCCCGAACGCCGCCCGCGAGCGCGGCCATGCCGAGCGTCGCGCGCCTCGAGCGGCGGTCGAACGTCAGGATCCGATCGACAGAAACGGTCATGGCTTCCCGCCGGCGTGGCGGCGGGCGTCTTGCGCGTAAGCGCGTATCCGGGCGTTCGCCGGGTCGAGAGCCACGGCTTGGTCGAGATGATCAGCGGCGACGGTCCAGTCGCGGTTCCAGTAGGTCACGGCGAGATTGTAGTGCGCCTGGGCCGTGGGTTTGGCGGAAATCGAGCGAAGATAGGCGTCTCGCGCCTCATCGAGGCGACCCAGTCGCTCAAGGGCCACGCCTTCCTGCCCCAGCGCGTTCGCGAGGCCGTCGCGAATCGGTTCCACCGCGTCGGGGAGGCTGCGGAACACCACGGTCTC
>JBBRXR010000150.1:0-5089 GCA_038238485.1 Elusimicrobiota bacterium
CGTCGGCTCGTCGAGGATGAGGACGTCCGGGTCGTGAATGATGGCCTGCGCGAGTCCGACGCGCTGGCGAAATCCCTTGGAAAGCTCGCCGAGCTTCTTCCCCGCCACCACGCCGAGCGAGCACGACTTCATTACGCGACGCACGCGTTCGTTGCGGTCCGCCAGGTCGTGCAGGCCGCGCAGGCGCCCGACGAAATGGAGGTAATCCGTCACTTCCACGTCTTCGGGAAGCGGGTTGTTCTCCGGGAGGTAGCCGAGGCGGCGGCGAATTTCGATCGACTGGGAAAGAAGATTGATACCCATGACGCGGGCCGCCCCGTCATCGGGAGGAAGGTAACCCGTGAGCAGGCGCATGGTTGTGGTTTTGCCGGCGCCGTTCGGACCGAGGAAGCCGACGACCTGCCCCTTCTCGATCTCAAAGCTGACGTTGTCCACGGCGAGCGTGTCGCCAAATCGTTTGGTGAGGTTAGAAACCGAAATCATTGACTGGAAATTTATACCACTTTCCCCTGAAGCAATGGCAAGCCCTGCGGGACGTCCGTCAGAATACGGAGCGGCCTCGAGAAAACTTCGAAAAAAATTCTAGGCGGCGAAGACGTTCCTGAAAAACGAGTCGAGCGCGTCGAGCGGCGGCGCGTTCTCGTTGACAAAAATGCGAACGGCGGGCGGCGGTCCGGGGATCAGTTCCACCTTGTCCTTGGCACCGGACATGATCGTCTGGAACGCTTTCTCGGGCCACTGGTAGTTGGGACGCCAATAGATAAGGAGGCCATGCGCGTCCTCGCGGATTTCGGAAACGCCGTAGCGTTTGGCCGTGAGACGGAGCGAAGCCGCGTCACAGAGCATCTGCGCCGGCGCGGGCAGCGCACCGCAGCGGTCGACGAGCTCTTCCTTGATCTTGACGAGACCGTCGGCGTCGGCGGCCAGGATGCGTTTGTACATCTGAACGCGCTCCGATTCAGAGGGCATGTATTCCTCGGGCAGATAGGCCGATAGGCCGATCTCCATCACCGGACCTTCGGGCGGCCCGTCCGGAACCTCCCCCTTCTGTTTCTGAATTTCTTCGTTGAGAAGCTTGCTGTAGGTTTCAATGCCCACGGCTTCCATCGCGCCGTGCTGCTGCGGCCCCAAGAGGTTGCCGGCGCCGCGGATTTCCATGTCGCGCATGGCGAGCCGGAAACCCGAACCGAGCGCCGTGTATTCCTTGAGCGCATCGAGCCGCTTCTTCGCATCGGTGGTCAACCCGTCCGTTCCGTAGAAGAGATAGCAGTACGCGCGCTTCTTCGAACGCCCCACGCGGCCGCGGAGCTGGTAGAGCTGGGCCAGACCCATTTCCTCGGCTTCTTCCACAATCAGCGTGTTCACCGACGGGATGTCGAGGCCCGATTCAATGATCGTCGTGGCGAGCAGGATCTCCACCTTGTTGTGAAGGAAATCGTGCATGGCCGTTTCGAGCTGGTTTTCGTTCATCTGCCCGTGCGCCATGGCGATGCGGACCGAGGGAAGAATGCCCTCGAGCCAGGTTTTGCGGGCGAGGAGCGTCTTCACCCGGTTGTGGACGTAAAAAATCTGCCCGCCGCGATCCAGCTCCTGCTGGACCGCCTTGGCCATGATGTCTTCGTTGAACATACCCACATGCGTCGAGATCGGCTGGCGGCCTTCGGGCGGCGTCTCGATGACGGACAGGTCCTTGATGCCGGAGATGGACGACGCGAGCGTGCGCGGAATGGGCGTGGCGGTGAGCGAAAGCACGTCGATCGTTTCCCGGAGGGACAGGAGCTTCGCCTTCTGCTTCACGCCGAAACGGTGTTCTTCGTCGATGATGAGCAGGCCGATGTTCGGGAAAGCGATGTCGGCTGACAGAAGGCGGTGGGTGCCGATGACGACGTCCACCCCGCCCTTGCCGATCTTCTCAATGACGGCCTTCTGCTCCTCCTTGTCCTGAAAGCGCGAGAGGAGCGCGAGGCTGACCGGATATTCCGCGAGGCGTTCCGTAAAATTGCGGAAGTGCTGCTCGGCGAGAATCGTGGTGGGGCACAGCACCGCGACCTGTTTTCCGGCGAGCGCTGCCTTGAGCGCGGCGCGCATCGCGACCTCGGTCTTGCCGTAACCGACGTCGCCGCAAACGAGCCGGTCCATCGGGCGCGGCGACTGCATGTCGGCTTCCACCTCGGCCAGCGTCTTCTTCTGGTCGGGCGTGAGCGTGTAGACGAAACTCTGCGCGAATTCTTCCTCGAGGCGCGTCGGTGGCGGGAAGGCGTGGCCCGGGCGCAGCGCGCGCTTGGCGGCCTTCTTGAGCAGGTCGGCGGCGACCTGCTCCACGTCTTCCTTCACGCGGGCCTTGAGCCGCTCCCACGTCGCCGAATCGAGGCTGGAGAGGGCGGGGCGTTTTCCCTCGGCGCCGAGATATTTCTGCACTTGCTGGATCTCGAAGATCGGCACGTAGAGTTTGTCGCCGTTCTTGTACTCGATGGCGAGATACTCCGACGTCACTTTGCCCACTTTCAGATTCTGCAGCCCCGAATAGCGCCCGACGCCGTGCTTCTCATGGACGAGATAATCGTTGGGCTTGATGTCGAGCGGCGAACCGACCGCGCCGCCGCCTTCGAACTTTGGAAGGCGGATGCGTTTTCGGTAGCGGCCGAAGATTTCACTGTTGGCGAGCACGGCGCGCCGGTAAACCAGCTGGATAAAACCGTGCTCGAGCTCGCCGATGATGAAAGCCGGGAACCAGTCGGGGCGCAGGCCCTGCGCGGACGCCAGCGGATCGCGCAGGATCTCCTCGAGGCGGTCACGCTCGCCGCGGTTGTGACAGAACACCACGACGTTCCAGTCCTCGTCGTGCCACTTCAGCAGCTGCTCACGCAAAAGTCCGATGTTGCCGCCGAACGTCGGAGGCGGCTGAAAGCCTTCATCACTGTCGCCCGACGAACCGACGAGGGTGGCGCCGTCCCACTCCCCTCCCGCGGGCCAGGCCGCGGCGGCGGCGGAGGTGAAGAACACGAGGCGCGCGCCCGCGGCATAGTCAGACAGCGTGGCGCCCTCGCCCGCCACCACCGGACAGAGCATGACGTCGTTCAGATAGGTCTCGGAGCGCTGCGTGTGCGGGTCGATGTCGCGCATTCCTTCCACCGTGTCGAAATTCCACGTCACGCGCACGGGAGCATCGCGCCCCGCAGGCCAGATATCGATGACGTCGCCGCGGACTGAATATTCTCCCACCTGCTCCGTGCGTTCGTTGCGCGAGTAGCCGCCGCGGGCCAGGGCCTCCTCGAACTTCGCGCGGGCGATGGTGAGACCGGGTTTGATCAGGAAGGAGCGGGCGCGAAATTTTTCGGGCGCGTCCGCGGGGAGCGCGAGCCCCTCCAGCGACGCCACCAGAAGCCCGGGGCGGCCATAGGACCAGTCGTGCAACGCGACCTGGCGGTCGGGAACGTCGTCGGAAGTGTAGCCGTGCACGGGAAAACTTTTCGGAACGGCCCAGTTCTCGGGCAGGCGAAAGAGCGCGCGAATATCGTCGGCCAGGCCGAGGACGTCTTCTTCATCGGCGACGAGGAGAAGCGTTCGCTGCCCGGTCTGCGTGGAGAGCAGCCACAACGGCAGGCCGCCGCGGACAACGCCGCCCACCGAGCCGGTGGTGCCGGTGCTCAAGGTCCCGCCTTCGGCGCTCACGCGCGTCGCTCGAGCCGCGCCACGGCTTCGATGTGGGACGTCTGCGGGAACAGGTCGACGGGCGTGACCGACTGGAGCTCGTATTGCGCGGAGAGGTGCTTGATGTCCCGCGCGAGCGTGGCCGGGTGACAGGAAATGTAGACGATGCGCATCGGATTGAGACGCAGGATCGCGTTCAGAACGGACGGATCGCAGCCCGATCGCGGCGGGTCCACCATCACGATGAGATTGTCCTTCGCGATCGCCTCAACCTTCGGCGATCCACCGGCCAGCGCCTGCTCCGCGGGCATCGCCAGGAACGCGACGTTCTGGATCTGGTTTCTCGTCGCGTTCGCCTAGGCGTCCACGATCGCCGCGCGCACGGACTCAATGCCGAGGGCGGATTTGCAGATCTTCGCGGCGAGCAGGGTGAGCACGCCCACGCCGCAATAAAGGTCGATGACATTCGATTCCGGCGTCGCACGCAACTCGCTGATGGCGAGCGCGTAAAGTTTGTCGGCGGCGGCCTTGTTCACCTGGAAGAACGATCCGGCGCCATAGCTCACCGTGAGCCCGAGCATGTTTTCGTCGAGGTGATCGACGCCCCAGAGCGGGAGCCATCGATCGCCGAGGATGACGTTGGTCTTCGCCGGCTGGATGTTTTGAAGAATTCCGGCCACAAAAGGGAACCGGTTGCCGATTTCCTGCAGGAAGCGCTCTTTCTCCGGGAACGTGGGATTCGTGGTGATAACCGCCATGAGCGCGCGACCATCGGCGTTCGTCCGAACGAGGAGATGGCGGATCCAGCCCCGCCCGCCTTCTTCTTCATAGGGCTTCCAGCCGTTACGCTCGGCGAACGCGCGCACGTAGCGCACGAGCTCCACCGAGGGCGTGGACTGGATGAGACAATCCTCGAACTCGACGATCGTGTGGCTGCCGGGCGCGAAGAAGCCGGCGATCGGGCGATTTCCCGCGCGTCCGAACGGGACCTGCACCTTGTTGCGGTAACGCCAGACTTCGGGTGAATTGACGGGCGGGTTCATGGGCGGGTTCGGAATGCCGCCGATGCGCTGAAGCGTTTCCTCGAGCAGCTTCCCTTTCATCCGGAGCTGAACGTCGGTCGGGATGTGCTGCCAGTTGCATCCGCCGCACCACGCGCCGCCCATGCCGGGCTTGAAATGGTAGGGGCACGGCGGCTCAACCCGGTCCGGAGAGGCCTTCGTGATGCCGACAGGAATCCAGCGGGAGAAGCGCTGCTTTTGAAGGACCAGCCGCGCGCGCACGTCCTCATCGGGAAGCGAATACGGGACGAAGGCGGTTTCCCCGGCGTGCGTGCCGGGACCGGCGAGGCGGCCGACGCCGTCGCCATCGAGGGCGAGACGGTCAACATGAATGTCGTTAACGTGGGCCAAGGGGTAAATTAAAGGAGGCGGGCGAG
>JBBRXR010000151.1:0-5060 GCA_038238485.1 Elusimicrobiota bacterium
AGCACGTGCGTGGTCGCCTGGGCATCAACAAGGTGGAGACGCCGCTCAATCAGTCTCTCTTCTCGTTCCGTCCGCTGAACATTCTGCTCAACAACCTGCCGATGTTAAAGCGCGTCCTCGGCGACCGGGTGGCGACGGGCACGTTCCAGGCGCGCGTGGGTGGCTTCTTCTGGTTCATGACGCTGGTGGCGACGCTCGCCTTTGTGGCGTACCTCGCCTGCTTCGTGTTCAACATTTTCGACCTCATCCCCGTGCCGATGAAAATCGATCTGTTCTTCGGTCCGATCACGCTGCCGTCATTCGCGCGCGTGTTCATCATGGTGCTGACGCTGCTGCCCTTGGGCGACGCCATCCTGCTGACCTATTTCTCGATCGCGAACGTGGCCAAGGCGCTCGTCTTCCGCACGATCTCGCGCTTCTACGGTTTCGCCGACGCCGCCACGTGGGGCGACGTACGCACCAAGCTGCCCGAGCTGCTCAACGGCGACGAGGAAGCGATCCGCCAGTTCGAGATGACCATCGACAAAATGGTGGACAGCCGCCCCGGTCAGAAAACCACCTTCCTCACCGTACAGGAAGAGGCCAACTGGCGCGCGTTCATCGAGAAGGCCAAAGCGGGCACGGCCCGCCGGCGTGACGTGCCGGCGCATCCCCAGATTTTCAAGACCCGCGAACGCCTCAAGGCCTGGGTCAACAAGCAGGGCCGCGAAGACATGCCGCAGGCGCCGCGCAGCTATGACGAGCTGAAGTCGTTCACCTTCCAGTTCACCGGCTGGGCGGAAGACTTCGCGTTCGATTGGCCGACGCTCTGGAAGATGGAAGAAGGCGCCCTTGAGCATCGCGCCGGCATGGTCGCGCGCTCGTTCAAAGACCAGTGGGTGGTATTCATCGACCGCCTGAAGGACGAAAACCACGCCGATGGCCAGCCTTTCCTCACGCCGGAGCGCTACAAATTCCTCCAGTCACTGAGCGAGTTCCCGGACCGGCCCGTGTCGGAGATGGGCCTCAACCTCGCGAACGCGAACGACAAAGAGCTGGCGGATCGCATGGGCGAGTGGCTCAACGACCATCTGAATGTCGGCTATCACAATGTGAAGGGCGCGGTTCAGTCGAAAGAGGTTTACGAGTACTACATCCGAAAATTTTTCCCGGACGCCACCGACGCCGACGTGAAGCGCATGGTGGACGAGAAGCTTCAGTTTATCCTCAAGCACGACAACGTGGGCGTGGGCCTCAATCAGAAGCTCACCGCCGCCGGATTCACGGGCGGCTTGCCGGAGTTCCTGCGCCAGATCAAGGCGGCTGACGCCGCGGGACGAAAGGTCCTTCTTGACGCCTGGGGCGACAAGATGGTGGGAGCGGGTCCGCTGGGTAGCCGCGAAGCCGTCGACTTCTACTTCATCAAAATCGCCGAGAACAACCTCGAGCTGCATTGGTGGCGCCCGGGCCTCAGCGACCCGCACGCCGGCGCCAAGTACACGCAGTGGGCCAACTTCTTCCCGTACGTCCGCGGCGAGCTGACCTTTGCGCTCGACTGGGACCATGAGCACATGTGGGAAGAAGTGTTCACGCTTCCCAACGTGGGCATGGACTTCGAGACCGACCCGAAACTCTCGGTCGCGCCGTACAACACCTATATCTTCACCAAGCCGATGACGAACACCGGCAAGGCGCTCGGCATGGCCGAAGAGGGCTTCGTCGGTCCCGAGCAGATGACCAAGCAGGAAGTGGACGCCGTGGGCCTCTACGGCAAGGGCTTCTTCCGCACCTCGTTCGCCCGCGACATGGACGCCCTGCAGGACGAATACGTGGCCGAAGACATTGAAACGGCCCTGCGCTTCATGACGTTCGGCATGAGCTCGAAGCACATCGAATACTACGCCACCGGCAAGGGGCTACCGACGGACTATGGAGGGGCGATCTCACCCCTCCGCAAATGGTCGGGCGACGCTCCCGAATCGCTGATGGGCGCCACGCCACTCAAATTCCTCACGAGCCCGCTCGTCGCGTGGACGAAAAAGACCGGCACCGTGGTGAGCTTCGGCTTCTATCTCAAGAAGCCGCGCGTGCTGCGCTACGTCATCCTGCTTTCGTTCCTGCACTACGCGTTCCCGTTTAACCCGCTCACGGGTCTCTCGCTGTCGTTCTACATCGCGGCCGTGTTCCTCGGTCAGGCGATCAGTTACGGCGCGTTGTTCAACCGCTGGCGCGAGCGCGGCGCCGTCATCGGCACCCTGCAGTTCGTCTTCTACGACATGCCGTTCACGCTCATGCCGTTCTTCATGGGGCTTCTGCCGCAGTACGGCGACTCCCTGCAGCGCGGATTCCGGAAGTACGCCAAGTTCATCGCGACGATGGGCAAGGGCGGCGCCACCAAGCGCATGACGTTCCGCGACATCTACGCGAGCAACAACTATGGCATCCGGCTGGGCTTGATGCTCATGATCGGCTCGATCCTGCTGTCGCCGATCGATCCGTCGCGCGTCATCATCTGGTTCTTCATTCTCACCACGGCCACGCTCGGCTGGTTTATGTCTCCGTTCCTGTTCAATCCGGAGAAACCGTTCGGCAAGAAGGTCAACCTCCTGCTCGCGGGTGTCGCGGTGACCGGGCTGTTGGGCGTACTCGTCGGGGCCGCTCCGATGGTCATGCTATATGGCGGCGCCACGATTGCCGTGCTCGGGCTGCTCGTCCTCTTGAAGTATCGCGACGAGCCGGACGTTGTCCGCACGTCGCTGAAAGTCAGCGGCGTCTTCGGTGTCGCCGCGGCCGCGGCGGGCCTCCTGGTCCTCGGCGCCGGTGTGGGAACGCTGGCCGTGGCGCTCGGCGCCATGGGCGCTTTCCTTCTCTATTTTGTCTATGCCGTGATCCGGGACATTCGCGCCACGCCGGCCAGCCTGCGGCCCGTCGGATTCAAGGGATACGCCAACGCGTTCTGGAACGGCCTCTTCGACACGAACGCCTGGTTCATCATCAAGGGGTTCTTCGTCGGCTCATTCGATCTCATCGGCGGTCCGCTCTGGGACGTTTGGGCATGGTTGAACAAGCGCGTGGGTCGCAACGTCTTGTCGCGCCGCGAGCGCGCCACCTGGCTGTGGGCGCGCCTCTCGAAGATCGCTCCGCTTCCCGCCGCCGCGAGCGTGAAAGGCGACATCGACGGCTTCGCCACGAATCATTTCTCGGGCGTGAAGGCGTACGCCGAAGGCCGCCTGACCTCGTCTCCGTCACTGATCTATCTCGGCTACGTTCAGAAGATCTACGAGCGTGCGGTCCTCCAGCTCCGTTTGGCCGGCGTGGATGAGCCGGTCCCCGCGGTCATCACGCCGGTGAAAGAGCAGGAACCCGCGTGGATCCTGCGCCTCATCGACAAAATTCCGTTCCTCGACTGGCTGATCATCATGGTGCCGACGCCGACGCAGGCGTTGCGCGCCGCCTATCGCCTGGTCAGCGTGGACTTTGGCATTCCGAATTCGTTTGCCCCGCGCGCCGGTCCCTCGGCGCCCGCCCGCGTGTGGATCTTTATCACCGGCGCTCTTCTCATGGTGACGGGCGACCTCGGTGGAAGCCGCGGACGTCTCGACCCGCCGTTCCCGACGAGCCAGGGCCGCCGCGCCGCGTTCTACGTCTACTACCCGATCTACGTGATCGTGAGCGTCGCCCTCATCCCGCTTCGCCTCGTGATCATTCCTTTCGCCTTGTTCTTCTCCGGCGACGAGCGCCGCCGAATAGCGGATCCGCTCAGCCCGTCGCGTCTGCGTTCCGTGAACGAGACCGTCCGCGCCTTCGCGGCGGCCCCCGACCACGCCGCTGGCACGCCGCCGTTCCTCGCCGTTCAGGCCCTGCTGACCGATCCGTCCGCCGAAGTGCGCCGCGCCGCGCGTCTCGCGCTGGCTTCCCCGGCGACCGGCCTCACTGACCCCGATTTCGTGAGCGTCATCGAGCCCCTGCTCGTGAACATCAACCCGGCGATCCGCGTGGAAGCTGTGGACGCGCTCTCCTTCCGCCCGTCGCCGGCCGCCACCGTCGCGCTGGCCGGCATCGCGACGGAAAACCAGCAGTTCGCGCTGACGCGGACCAATTCGTGGATTGAACAGCTCGGCCATCCGGACGCCTTGATCCGCCTGCGCGCGCTCGTGGCGCTCCGGGCTCTTCGCGCCGACCCCGTCCAGCAGGCGCGCATCGATCTCGAGTTCGAAACGTTCGTCTTCCTGGCGGAGAACCCGTCGGTCCCCGGCGAAAACAGCACGCCGGCCACGCGCGACAACGTTCGGGCGTCGGCCCTGCGCATCGCCGCGGAGATCGCCGCTTCCGTGGGCGACCCGGCCCGCGCCCGGCTGAGGGACGTCGTGCTGTACGGGCTTGTCGGTGGCAACGAGGTTGTTAGCATCGCCGCCGTCGAAGCCCTGACCATCGCCGGTTATCCCGCCGACGCGCTCCGCGAGATTCTTGAGGCCGCGTTCGGGCGCTTGCGTTCTGGCGACACGTACCAGAAGATCCAGATTCTCAACGCCCTGGCGCCGCTGATGACCACGCCCGATGAGCGCACGCGCCTCGTCAACCTGTGGTTGCCTCTTCTGCGCTTCCGGTCCGCGACCGTCGTGGCGCTCGCGCTTGACGCGTTGAACGCGCTGTGGGCCGACCCGCTCAACCGCCCGGCCATCAATGCCGCGCGTCCAAGCCTCAATCGGACGCTGAGCATCCCGAGCGGCGCGGTCCGCCTGGCCGCGATCCGTCTCCTCTCAACCATCAGCCAGACCTCGGGCGAGGCCGCCGACGTCGCCGCCTTCAGCGACGTCATCCGCGCTTATCTTTCCGATGAAAACGCGGACGTTCGCGCTGCCGCGCGCGCCGAGATCGCCGCGGGCCACACGCTCCTCGACCTTCGCGCGGAAATGGTCACGCTCTCGGGCAACGCCGACCCGGTGATCCGACGCGAAGTCGCCGAGACGCTTCTCACCGTCGTTCCCGCTGCCGACGTGGTCGCGCTGGACGAGGCGCGTCAGCTCAATCTGCGCTCGCTCATCGAATCTCTTTCCGTCAACGACGACGGCGTCCGCGTC
>JBBRXR010000152.1:0-5058 GCA_038238485.1 Elusimicrobiota bacterium
CACTCGAAGTTCAAGCCGTTCCTCGCCGACGTCGTCGGCGGCACGGAAGAGACGACCACCGGCGTGGTCCGACTGCGCGCCATGGAGCAGGACGGAACGCTTCAGTATCCGATCGTCGCGATCAACGACGCGGACACCAAGCACATGTTCGACAACCGCTACGGCACCGGCCAGTCGACCATCGACGGCATCATTCGCGCCACCAACGTTCTTTTCGCGGGGAAGACCTGCGTCGTCGTCGGCTACGGCTGGTGCGGACGCGGCGTTGCCAGCCGGGCCCGGGGCCTCGGCTCGCGCACGGTCGTCACCGAAATCGATCCGCTGAAGGCGCTCGAAGCGGTCATGGACGGCTTTGAAGTCATGCCCATGTCCCAGGCCGCCCGCATCGGCGACATCTTCGTGACGCTGACCGGCAACAAGCACGTCCTTCGCGAGGAACACTTCCGCGTCATGAAAGACGGCGCGATCGTCTGTAACTCGGGCCATTTCAATGTCGAGATCGACATCCCGGCTATGAAAAAGCTCTCGAAGACGGTCAAGAACGTTCGCGCCTTCGTCGACGAGTACAAGCTTCGCAACGGCCGCAAAGTGCACCTTCTCGCGGATGGCCGCCTCATCAACCTGTCCGCCGCCGAAGGCCACCCGGCCAGCGTGATGGACATGTCGTTCGCCAACCAGGCGCTGTCGGCTGAATACATGGTGAAGAATCATGAGAGCCTGGAACGTCGCGTTTACGACGTTCCCAGGGACATCGACCGGGAAGTGGCCCGCCTCAAGCTGAGCGCGATGGGGATGTCCATCGACAAGCTCACGCCGGAGCAGGTCAAGTACCTTTCCAGCTGGCAGGAAGGGACGTAAATCACCAGAAATCCCTTGCCGTTGTAGGTGTTTTTGCCTTATCTTCCCTCTCGCACCCGCCTCTGGATGTGATTTGTCCCGAAATTTGGGAGGGAATATGAGCTTCAAGACGCGCCTTTCTCAGGTCGCCTGCCTTTCCGTCAGCCTCGTTCTTCTGGGTCTGACGGGCTGCCAAAACGGCAACCTTTTCGGCAAACTCCACGATTCCGGTGACTCCAGGGACGTCAACGTCCTGCAATCCGACGCGCAAATCGCGCTTGAGCACAAAGACTTTTCCACCGCGCTCGACCTTTACGAAAAAATTCTCGGCCAGGATCCAGACAATTCCTTGGCGCTCAATGGCGCCGCCATCGCGGCGGTCGCCGCTGCCGGACTGAACTTCGGCCAGATTCTCGCCAACATCGCCCATCAGAACGCGGCGCCTTCCATTACCGGAATCCAGGACTTGATCTCGAGCGCCCGGGCCGGTTACTCCGCGCAGGCGGCTACCGACAGCATTCTCAACGGCGTCGACCTGGCTTCCCTCGACGGCGTTCTCGACCTCGCGATCTGCCGTCTCACCCGCATCGTGTCGGGCCTCGGTGATGGCGTCATCACCCGCGATGACGCGGCCGTGCTGCTCGATCTCGGCTGTCTTCGCCTCGTCCGCGCGGTCCTTCGGCCGATTCGCGCGGATTTTTTCGATGTTCAGAACGTCAGCGGCCACTACAAGCTCGTGGCCAAGACGTACTTCAACACCTTCTGCGGCAACCCCGCTAACGATACGCTTCTGATCTCGACCGCCAAGGATCTCGTCGCCGCCTACACCCTCTACAACCGGGCCGCGACGGTCCTGAACGCGCCGAGCGATTCCATCGTCGGCCGCCTACGCTCCGAAATGGATGACGTCATCGTCGAGTCCCTCGACGGCGACGCCACCGACGATCTTCCCGTGGCGTGCGTCACGAAGATCAACTCGGCGGGCATTAACGTTTCGAACTTCCGTTCCAATACGGAGGCGTTCACGCCTCTCAGCGGCTGCTAAAAGGAGATCGGCAACATGAAAAGATCCAAAGTTATTGCCGGCCTTCTCGCGGCGGGTTTTATTGCTTCCAATGTCTCGGCCACCGAAGCCCCGGTGTTTCTCGAATTCGTTCGGCCCCTCGGCATGGGTGGCGCATTCACGGCCGTCGCGGACGATCAGAACACCTTCGCCTACAATCCAGCCGGCATGGTCCAGCGGACGGGAGCCGAGGTGACGATCCTCGAAGTGGCCGCCGGCGTCAACACCGACTTCAAGAAGGGCTCAGACTTCATCAAGAACAATGAAGGCAAGCTCAACGACTACAACGGAACCGACCCGGCTTTCACCAACCAGATCGTCGATGAAGTGGTGCCGCTTCGTCCGCGCGCCCGCTTGGCCGCCGACCTCGCGTCGTTCATCTCGGGCCCGAAATTCCTGGGCATCCCGATTCACGCCGGCTTCGGCGCCTTCGCGGGCGTCGACTTTGGCTTCAAGTTCGACTATGGCGCGCCGGCGCCGACCATCTCCTTCAACGTGAACAACGACATCATGATCCCGCTGAGCGTCGCGAAGCGGTTCAATGCGCCGTTCGTTCCGGGCACGCTGGGTGTCGGGTTCACGGCGAAGTTCATCACCCGCCACACGGCCCGCGAGGACCGCATCTCGCTGCTCGCCGTCGACAACATCAAGGCGCCGCCGCTCTCGACGGGCCACGGTGTGGGTTCCGACCTTGGATTCCTTTACCAGCCGACCAATCGCTTGAACGTCGGCCTGATGGTGCGCGACTTCCTTGGCACCAAGATGAAGTTCCAAAAAGTGAACCCGGAGGACGGGTTCGCTGGACAGCCGGAGCGCGATAGCGTAATCGCTCCGCACACGGACCTCGGCTTCGCCTACGTGCCTCACACGTTCTTTGGCCTCGGTCATACGAGCGACCGCCTGACGCTGGCGTTCGACCTTCGTGACGTGATGGCGAAGCACGAGCACGTTCTCTTCCAGGACGGCTTCCATCGTCCGCTCGGGCAGGATTTCTGGGAGCGCACGCACTTCGGCGCGGAGTACCGCTGGTGGTTCCTGCGCCTGCGCGGCGGCGCTTATCAGGGCTATGCCTCCTATGGCCTCGGCCTCGACTTTCCGATCTTCAAGATCGACTACGCGTATTATGGCCGTGAACTGGGCCAGCGGGCGGGCGATCTCCGCGAGGACAACCACATCGTCTCCATCGCCTTCCGCTTCGGCACGGGCCACACGGAAGCGCGCGAGCGCGTGGCGAAGTCCACGGCGGAGCGCCGCAACGCCGGGAACGCCGTTCCCGACGCCGCTCCGGCCAACGAAACCGATACGCCGGCGAGCAGCACGCCGACCAAATGATCCCCTGGCGCCGTTGGCGCCGCTTTGAGCCCTCCACCGTGAACCGGTGGAGGGCTCTTCTTTTGTTGGCCTCGATTTTCGGCGGCGCGTCGTTGCCGGCGGTTCACGGGGCGCCCGCTTTCAAGGACGAGTTCCGTCCGTCGGGACGGACCTGTTTTCTCAACGCCACCGCCGCGGGAATGAACGCGGCGCGTCTGTCGGGCGTGCATCTCCTCGGCGCGCCGACGCCGTCGGCGCCGCAGGTTCTGGTGATCCGCGTCGACTTTTCCGACCAGCTGATGGTCGCCACGAAAGCGGAGAGCGAAGCGTTCTTTCAGCGCGTGCGCGATTTCTATCTCGAAAATTCCTACGGCGTGTTCCAGCCGACCTTCACGGTCACCACGGACGTTCATCGCATCGGCGACCTCGCGACGTTCGGATCGGATTGCGGAGGAGACATTGCCTGCCACGACGCTCAGATGCGCGCGGCCGCCGTGGCCGCGGAGAACGGCGTGGGCCGCGATTTCTCGACGTTCGACCACGTGATGATTTATCACGCCGGCAACGGCCAGGAGACGACGGGAAGCGGCAACGACATCTGGTCGGTTTACTTCCCGGGTTTGTTCGTGACGGACGCGACATCGTTCGATGGCTTCACCGTCGTTCCCGAAAAAGAGTCCGGCTCGATCGATCCGTTGGGCGTGATCTGCCACGAGTACGGCCACCAGAATGGACTGCCCGATTTGTACGACACGTCGGTCAACGGTGGGCGCTCTACGGTTGGCGCGTGGGACATCATGGACTATCCCTACACCGCGGCCGCGGGCGGTCCGCTGGGGGGCAACCCGCCGCACTTCGGGGCCTGGAGCAAGTCCTTCCTCCAGTTCACGACCCCGTCAACGTGGACGGTCGTTGGGGCCGCGAACCTGACTTCGGCCAATGTGACGCCGGCGGCCATCAAGATCCCGCTTGGGACCGCCGAGTCGCCGTCGACGGAATACCTTCTGCTCGAATACCGGCGCATCACGTCAACCTCCACCTTCGACCATGGATTGCCGGGAAGCGGACTGCTGGTCTGGCACATCGACGACGCCATCGCGTCGAACGCGGCGCGGCTGGCGAACAACGACGTGAACACGCCGTCGTTCAGCGGCAAGAACCACCGAGGCGTCGATCTCATCGAGGCTGATTTTACCGAAGCCTACGGCAGCGGGCAGCGCGCGGGACAGAAGACCGACGCGTTCGATTCCGGCCGCCACGTCCTTCCTCCCTCGTCAAATGCCTTCAACGGCGTTCCCTCGGGCGTCGCGCTGACTTCTGTGTCGGGGGTCGGGACCGACAACGTCGGATTCTTTATCGAGCCGCCGACGCCGTCCACGTTCGCGTACGCGGGCGCCACGTCGGTGATGGTCACTTCGCCGGGGGGCGCGATGACGGTTCAATTGGGCGCCGGGGCGTTTGCCAACGGCACCGTCGTGTTCGCCTCGAGTTACACCAGCACCACGCTCCTCGCGCTCGGCAACGCGTCGCCCGACGGGATGCTCACGCCAACGGGCGTCGGTTTCGCGCTGGCGGCCCAATTCAATCGCGCGCCGCTCGGTCCGGTCACGGCCACGGTTTCCTTCGCGGGGCTCCCTCCGCTGTCCACGCTCAGCGCGGAGGACGCCGCTCACCTCACGCTGGCGCGATATGTGCCTGAGAAGGGACTCTGGGTCCCGATCGAGACCCGAAACGACCCGGGCGCGCGGACGCTCACCGCCGCGTTGGACCATTTTTCGATCGTGGCCGTGATGATGGCCGCGCCGGGAAATTCTCCGTCCGATGTTCGCGTGTTTCCCAATCCCATG
>JBBRXR010000153.1:0-5042 GCA_038238485.1 Elusimicrobiota bacterium
ACGAACGCGCTGATGCTGGTGGATCGCTCGAAGAACTCCCAGGCGAGGAGCCAGTTGCAGGCGCGTAGCGCCACGTCCATCGCGCAGGCCCAGTTCACCCCGAACTTGGGCGGGTTATGACGGATCCAGTCTTCAAGTTGTTCCGAAAAGGCGCGCGCGTAAGATTCATCGCCGGTGAGGGCATACGCCTGTCCCATCGTCACGAAATGCGCGCAGCGTGACAGCTCCCACGGCACCTTCACATCGGCGCCACGCTGTCCCCACTGAATATCCGAGAAAAATTGATCGGCGGGCCACGCCGTGCCGGACTTCACGTCAATGTGCCAAGGCACGAGCCCCCGCTTCGCGGGGTGCTGGAACGTTTTCAGGTTGATCGGACCGGAACCGAGGAGGTTGAGAACAAGGTCGCGGCCGTCGTTGGCCGCAGCGACCAGGCGCCGGGCGTCTTCCGGATACGCCCCCGTGAAGCGCTCGCCGAAGCTGGGGGACGCGACGTCGCCGTGCAGAAGACCGACGACGTGGACCGCCCGCGTCGGCGGCGTGCGACGCGGACCCGCCGGGGTGTAAAGCAGGCGCTCGCGCGCGGCGCGGCCGGACGACAGGAGGCGACGCGCCACGACCTTCGGCAGGTTCTTGGCGGATAGTTTGCGGATCTGGATGAGGCGGTGGCGGAAGTCCATGGCTACACCGGGAACGCGGGCGCGCGCTGTTCGATCCACTGCTCATGCCACAGAACGAAGTTGAGAAGGAACCAGAATTTTTTCCCCGCGCCGCGATCGAGGTAGTCCTCGAGGTTTTTCGAATCAAAGTAGTCGGTGCGCCGGGCGAACCTGAGGATCGTGTCCTTGGCCCAGGTCTTGAACCCTTCCTGAAACCATTCTTCCACCGGCACGGCGAACCCCTGCTTCTTGCGGTGAAGGATCTCGTCGGGAAGTATTCCCGTCAGCGCGTTCTTGAGCAGGCGCTTGAGCTGTCGGTCCTTGTACTTGAGCGAACCGGGAATGCTCACGGCCAGCCGGATGAATTCCTGGTCAAGGAACGGCACGCGCGCTTCGAGGGAGGTGGCCATCGTCATCTTGTCGACGCGCATGAGCAAAAGTTCGGGCAAGCGCAGGCGGAGGTCCAGATAGGTCATCCAGTGAAGCTCGTCGGCGCCGTCCGGCTTGTCGTTCTCAAAGTCCCTGCGCAGCGCCATGATCGCGTCGACGGAGGAATGGTTGCCGAGCCGATCGCGGAAGGACGAGCTCAGAATCCGCTTCTTCGTGGTTTCCTGATAGGCCTCGGCGCCGCCCCAGAACATCGGCTCTCCGAAGGACGCGCGGCGCGCCATCTCCAGCGTTCGCGTGAAGCGTGAGTCGCTTGGAACGGCCGCGTCGGCCACCTTCCAGGCGGCCTTCCGGATGAATCCGGGCATCGTCTGGTAGCCCTTCACGAACGGCGCGGCGTCCACGTTCATTCCCCAGTAGGGATAACCGCAGAAGAGCTCGTCGGCGCCTTCGCCCACCTGGCAGACGGTCGTGCCGTTGTCACGCGCGAGCTTCGAAACGTAATACACCGGCACGCAGACCGGGTCGACGATCGGCTCGTCCTGGTGGAACACGAGCTTGGGCAGGAATGACATCAGGTCGTTGCGCGTGAGCGTGTATTCGTGATGGTTCGTGCCGAATTTTTTGGCGATGACGCGCGCGTATTCCAGTTCATTGAAGCGGTCCGCGTTCTCGAACCCGATGGTGAAGGTCTCGACGGGGCGGTCCATCTGCTCGGCCATCAGCGCCACGTTGGCCGATGAATCGACGCCGCCCGAGAGAAAGACCCCGAACTTGACGTCGCTCACCATTCGGTAGCGGATGCTCTCGCGCAGCTTCGAGAGGATCATCTCCGACCATTCCTTTTCGGGACGGTCCTCGATTTTCGTCACGCCGGTAAAGGGGTTCCAATAGCGATTCTGGCTCTGTTTACCGTCGGCAGTGATCGTCATCGTGTGGCCCGCGGGAAGTTTGAAGATCCCTTCAAAGAGCGTCTGCGGCGCGGGCGACACGAGGAAGGTGAGGAAATCGTAGAAGGCGCGCTCGTGCATCTTGCGCGGCACGCCCGGGTAAGCGAGGAGCGCCTTGATTTCGGAAGCGAACAGGAAAGCGCCGCCGACCGCGGTGAAGTAAAGCGGCTTCACGCCGACGCGGTCGCGCGCCATCCACAGGCGCGCTTTCTTTTTGTCCCAGATCGCGAACGCGAACATGCCGCGCAGGCGAGGAAGGACGTCCTCTCCCCACTGCGCGTAACCTTTCAGGAGGACTTCGGTATCGGAATGGTCGGTGCGAAAGGTCTGGCCGAGGCTTTCAAGTTCCTTGCGGAGCTCGGCATGGTTGTAGATCTCGCCGTTAAAGACGATCCAGAGCGACTCATCCTGGACGGACATCGGCTGGCAGGCGGCGTGGGAGAGGTCGATGATGGCGAGCCGTCGAAAGCCGAAACCGATTTCGTTTCCGGGAGAAACGTAAGTGCCCTGGTCGTCGGGGCCGCGGTGCGACATCGTATCGCGCATGCGGCCCAGAACGTCGGCGTCAATTCTGGGAGCGGCGCCGCCCGTCCGAAAAATTCCGACGATTCCGCACATTACGCGCCGGGCTTGCCCCAGGCCACCGCGTCGAGATCGATGGCGATCTGGGTCGAGGCCTGAAGCTCGGGCCACGGAATCGGAAAGCCGGAACCGGCCGCGATGGCGTCGACGAAGGCTTCCATCTCGGAAAGATGGCCCTTGTCCTGCGCGCCCGCGCTTTTCCCGCCGCCGTGAATGACGAGGCTCTTGTAGTCATCGAGCACGGCGCTCTTGCCGTCCCAATGAACCTCGATGCTTTCTTTCGGAAGCGCCGGGTTCCCAAGCGATGTGTAGAGCAAATCGCAGAGCGAGCCGTCCTGAAAAAGGAACTGAGCCGAGAAATTTTCATCGGGCCGCGCGGGCGCGGCGCCGGGGCGCAGGGCGGTGAGCGACGTCTCAATGATCGGATGACCGACCAGCGCCTGAAAGAAATCGATCATGTGGCAGGCCTCGCCGCGCAGGCGTCCGCCGCCTTCCTTCTCATTGGCCCAATGGCCGGAGGGTAGCGCGCCCGCGTTGACCCGGTACGTCGCCATCAGCGGCGCCGTGCGTTTCTCCACCGCGGCGCGCAGCGCGCGCGTGAAGGGCGAGAAGCGGCGGTTGTAGCCGACCATGAGGATGGGCGATCGCGCGAGCGACGCGAGCGTCGACTCGATCGATGCCAGCTCGTCGGTGGTCAGCGCCAGCGGTTTCTCGACGAAAACGTGTTTGCCGGCGGCGAGCGCTTCTTTCGCGATGGACGCGTGCGAATCGTGGCGCGTGGAAATCAGGACGGCGTCGACGCCGCTGTCTTTGAGGATCTCCCGGTAATCCGTCGTGATCACGCCCGCGTTCACCTGGCGTCCCACGGTCGCGGCGGACGCGGCGGTCGCGGCGCAAACGGCGGCGATGTCCACTTTCTTTTCGAGCGAACGCAGGCTCGGCAGGTGCGTCGTCTTCACGAAGTTGCCCACGCCGATCAGGCCGAGGCGAAGTTTGCCGGTGCGCGGCGCGGAAACGGAAATGACAGGCGTGGTCTTGCGGTAGGCGCCGTCCGGGGACGGATAGGCGAGAACGACCGCAAGCGGGCGCGTGGCCGACTGCAGGGCCTGGTAGGCCTCTTCGGCCTGCGCAACGGGATAGGTTTTCTCCGCCAGGGCGTCGGTGCGGACTTTTCCTTCCGCGACGAGCGAGAGGAACGCCGACATGTTGCGGTTCTCGGTCCAGCGAACGAACGCATACGGATAGTCGTTGCCGGCGGCTTCGTAAGCCGGATCATAGCGGCCCGGACCGTACGAGCAGGAAATCAGGAAGTCCTGCTCCTTCTCGTAGAACGGCGAGCGCTCGAGGTCCATGCCGATCGCGCCCACGACGACGACGCGGCCCTTCTTGCGGGTGAGATGGAAAGCGAGGCGGGCCGGATCGCTGGACTCCGTCGACGCGGTGATGATCGTGGCGTCGGCGCCCTGGCCGTTGGTGAGACCGGACACGATGGCCTTCAGCGACTGCGGATCTTTCTCCCCGGCAGTGAGACCAAGACGGAGCGCGGCCTCGAGGCGGGCCGGATCGGTGTCGGTGCCGATCACCTTGCACCCGGCGGCGGCCGCAAGCTGGGCGGTCAACTGGCCAAGCAGGCCGAGGCCGATGACGCAGACGGTTTCGCCGAGGCGAAGATCGGCGCGACGGACGCCCTGAAGCGCGATCGAGCCGAGCGTGACGAAGCAGGCCGCGGAGCCGTCGAGACCGGCCGGCGCCTTCACGGCAAGGTTCACGGGGACGGAAACGACTTCGGCGTGGTTGGCGATGCCCGCGCCGGCGCAGGCCACGCGGTCGCCCGCCTGAAATTGAGTGACGTCGCTGCCCACGGCGAGCACGGTGCCCGCGCAGGAATAACCGAGCGGCTTCGATTCGTCGAGTTTCCCCTGCACGATGGCGAGGGTGCGCTTGATGCCGCGGACCTTGATGGAATCGAGCACCTTCAGCGCCTCGGCGGGCCGCGCGCGCGCTTTGTCGAAAAGCGACGCGCCGGACAACTGAACGCTCGAAAGCTCCGTGCCCGCGCTGATCAGCGAGTGCGACACCTCGACGAGAATGCTTTTGGGCGTGAGGGCGGGCGCCGGAACGTCGGCGACGGAAATTTTCCCTTTTCGAAGCAGGACCTGTTTCATCGGACCGGGGCCGTCTCGAGCGCGCCCGTTCCAAGCACGCGAATGTCGAAACCGGCCGGCACCCACCGCTCGGCCTTGAGCAGGTTATGCGTATCAAAGATCAGGCGGCGCGCCATGAGACCGGCGACGGCCTGCGGGTCGAGAAATTTATATTCATCGTGCGCGGTAAGGACGACGGCCAGCTCCGAGCCGCGGAACGCGTCTTCCAGTCCCACCGTCTTGAACTCGCGCGACTTGATGTGCGGATCGTAGATGGCGATGTCCCACGACGGGAATTGGGCCTTGAGCTGCCGGACCAC
>JBBRXR010000154.1:0-5034 GCA_038238485.1 Elusimicrobiota bacterium
CCTTTATGTCGGCCCCAAGAAAGTGGAAGTCCTCAAGCAGGCGGGCCACGGTCTGGAAGAAGCGATCGACTACGGAACGTTTGGAGTGATCTCTAAAGGACTTCTTGCCGTTCTCAACTTCTATCACGGCATCACGAACAACTACGGTTGGGCGATCGTGCTCCTCACGTTCTCGCTTCAGATCTGCCTGCTCCCGCTCACGCGCAAGAGCCTTCAGCACACGTTGAAGATGAAGGAACTGCAGCCGCATCTGAAAAAACTTCAGGAACAGCATAAAGACGACCCGAAGCGTTATCAGATGGAGATGATGAACTTCTACAAGAAGAACGGAATGAAGTTCATGGGCCTCGAAGGCTGCCTCCCCATGCTGCTGCAGATGCCCATCTTCCTCGCGTTTTACGCCACGCTCAACAATGCCTATGACCTTCGCGGCGCGCAGTGGATTTTCTGGATCCACGACCTCGCTTCGAAAGACCCTCATTACGTCCTGCCCGTCCTTATGGGGCTCGGCATGTTCGCCCAGCAGAAGCTGAGCGGCGCGGCGGTGGATCCGTCGCAGGCGCGCATGATGATGTTCATGCCCCTCATCTTCACGTTCATGTTCATGTCGATGCCGGCCGGCCTGGTCCTCTACTGGGTCGTCAACAGCGCGGTCACGATCGCCATCCAGCGTGTGCTGGCCCTGCGATCGGCGAGCAACCCGCCCGCCGTCGTCGCTTAGCGACAGTCCCCGGAAGCCCGGGGCAGAAGGAACGCGATGCGTCCTGATTTCGACGACACCATCGCCGCCATCGCCACGCCGCTGGGGGAAGCCGGCCTCGGGGTGATCCGCCTCTCGGGCCCCGCCGCCCTCTCCATCGCCGACCAGCTCTTCGATGGCCGCCGCCCGCTCTCCACCGCCGCCTCCCACACCCTTCATCACGGATGGATTTCCCGCGCAGCGCGCCGCCTCGATGAGGCCGTCGCTGCGGTTTTTCGCGCGCCCACGTCTTACACCGGCGAAGATGTCGTTGAATTTTCCTGCCACGGCTCGCCCGCGGTCTTGCGCGAGTTGCTCGGCTGGTGTTGTGAATCAGGCGCGCGGCTCGCCCGGCCCGGTGAGTTCACCCAGCGCGCGTTCGTGAACGGCCGCATGGACCTGGCGCAGGCCGAGGCGGTGGCGTCCGTCATCGGCGCGCGTTCGGCGCGGTCCGCGCGCGCGGCGGCCGATCAATTGGCCGGCGGCCTGTCGGCGCGGGTCGGGGAGCTACGCAAAAAAGTGATCGAACTCCTCGCCGACATCGAAGCGAACCTGGATTTTGCCGATGAAGACATTCCGAATCTGCCCAAGGACCGCGTCGCCGCCGCGATCGGTTCTCTCACTGACGGAATCAACCTGCTCCTCTCGACGGGAACGCGCGGCCGCTGGCTGCGCGAAGGCGGCTCAGTCGTTCTCGCCGGCCGCCCAAACGTCGGGAAGTCGTCGCTCTTCAATGCGTTCCTCGCGGAAGAGCGATCCATCGTCACCGACGTGCCTGGTACCACGCGCGACACCATTGAGGAGCGCCTCTCCTGGGACGGCTACCCCATCGCGCTTGTGGACACGGCCGGCCTTCGCGCGACGGTCGATCCGGTGGAGGCCATCGGAACGGATCGCGCGCGCCGTGCCGCGGGGAGCGCCGACGTCGTGGTGCTCGTTGTGGACGCGAGCCAGCCGCTCACCGACGACGACCGAGCGATCTCCCGCGCTTTGAATGGCCAGGCGGTGGTCGTGGCCCTCAACAAATCCGACCGCCCGGCGCAGGTAACGCCGACCGATATCGTCCGCATCGGCCTTCAGCGGTCAGTGCCGGTGTCCGCCGTCACCCGTGCCGGCCTGGCCGACCTGCGGTCCGCAGTCCTTTCTTTATTTCCCTCCGGGCCCGAAACCGGTGAGTCAGGGGTCGTGATCACCAACGAACGGCACGCGGAGAAGCTGGCGGAATCGCTGTCCGCCTGCGAAAGCGCGATCGACGCTCTGCACGCGGGTCGCGGCGAGGATGCGGTGGCATTCGACCTGCGGCGCGCCGCGGGCGCGCTCGCGGCGGTGACGGGGGAAGATGTCGGCGAAGCGGTTCTTGATTCGATCTTCAGCCGGTTTTGCATCGGGAAGTAAACCGGCTCAAAGTGGTACACTGGCACGCGAAAAATGAAGAGACTTTTCCTCTTTGATCTCGACGGAACGTTGGTGAGCACCGGAGGCGCCGGCCTACGCGCGCTGGCCAAGGCATTCTTCGATCTTTTCGGCGTCGCCGACGCGATGGACGACATCGATCCCAGCGGAAAAACCGACCCCGCGATCTTCCGCGAGCTCATCAAGATGAACCTGCACCGCGACGTCGAGCCCGGTGAAATCGAACGCCTCGGCGCTCTCTATCTCTCCCATCTCGAGAAAGAAATGATGGTGCCCGGCGGTAAAGGCGCGCTCAAAGGCGTGAAGGAATTCGTGGCGCACCTCTCCCGCCGTCCCGACGCCGTCCTGGCGCTCGGCACTGGCAACCTGGAAAAAGGCGCCCGCCTCAAGCTCGCGCCTCACGACCTCAATGAATACTTTCCCATCGGCGGGTTTGGATCGGACGCTGAAGAGCGCGCCGACGTTCTTCGCCACGGCCACCGCCGCGCTGAGCAGCTCTCCGGAGAAACGATTTCCGCCGACAATGTTTTCGTCATCGGTGACACGCCGCTCGACGTTGCCGCCGCCCGCCGCGCCGGTTTTCGCGCGGTGGCCGTCGCCACCGGCGGTTCCACGATCGAAGTCCTGGCGAAAACGTCTCCCGATTATCTCATGCCCGACATGACGCACGCCTTCGCCTGGATGGAAACGCTCGTCGCCTCGGGGAGCGCCCGATGAGCAACCTGAGCCAGTTCCTGATCACCACGGGCCGCACGCTGGCGCAGATGGCGCTTTATTCGCCGGAACATCCCACCGTGAAAGGCGCCGTCGCCGAATCACACCGGCTCCTGGGCGTCCTGCTCGATGAGCATCCCGAGCTCGTGATGTCCACCAGCGACAACAAGATCATCGTGAACGGCCGTCCGCCCGACGACGTCGCCGAGGCGGCGCTTCGCCCGTTCGTGATGCTCCTCACCGCCCACGATCTCCACTCGCTGAGCTTCCTCAAAGGAGTCGACACCGCGGAAATGGCGTCCTTTTTCCGCCTGGCCGCTGGGGGAGAGCTCAAGAGAACGGGCACGAACCCGCTGGAGTTTTTCAAACAGCAGAACATCTCGCACATCCGCCTGAACGAGGCGCGCTACGCCAAGATCGGTGAGGATGAAACGATCGGCGGCGCGCCCGCCGGCTCGGGCGAAGGCTCCGAAGACGTCCGCAAGGAATACGACGACCTCACGCTCAACGACATGCTCAAAAAGATGGTCGATAAGGCGGTGCCTAACGCCGAGGATCGCGGTTTCATCTTCAACAAGGCGCTCGACCTCGTGCGCAAACAGATCGACAACGCCGTGGAGAAAGTCGTCGTTGAGTTCAAACGCGAGCGCACGCGCATCACCAACGAACGTGAGCGCACCGAAGGCGTGGTGACGGAAATGGCGGACGGCGTGGTGGTCGTCGACGAAAACGGCAAGGTGTTGATGATGAATCCTGCCGCCGAACAGATTTATGGCGTGAAGCTTGGGGAAAGCCTCGGCAAGCCATTGTGGGAAGGCGTACGGGAAGAGCAGATGATCACGCTCGCCAAGGATCTCGCGGTGCCCAGCGACCGCCCGATCGTCAAGGAAGTGCAGATCCTCGGATCGGCCGAAGCGAAACGCGTGCTGCGCTCGAGCACCGCCGCCGTCCAGGATCCGAATGGACGAGTCGTCGGTATGGTCTCGGTCCTCTCCGACGTCACCAAGCAGAAGGAATTCACCCGGTTGCAGAACGAATTCATGGCCAACGTGACGCACGACCTGCGCGCGCCTGTCCACGCGGTGAAACTCGCCGTCGCCGCCATTCTTGAGGGTTCCGCCGGGCAGACCACCTCGGAGCAGCAGCGAATGCTCGGCGTCGCAGAACGCAACGTCGATCGACTGGGGCGCCTGATCGACGACCTCCTCGATTTTTCAAAGATCGAATCTGGAAAGATGGACATCCATCCTCAGGTGGTCGAGCTTGAGCCGCTTCTGCGTGAGGCCGCGGTCAGCATGGAATCGTGGGCGAAGACGCGCGGTATCACGGTCGCGTACTTGGCGTCGCCCAACACGCCGGCGGTGTTCGTCGATTCCGACCGCATTCTCCAGGTCGTCAATAACCTTATTTCCAACGCCATCAAGTTCACGCCATCGGGCGGCCGCATTGAAATGCGCACGCGCGAGGCCGAAGAAAACGGAAAGAAGGCCGTCGTCGTCGAGATTGAGGACAACGGAAAGGGCATCACCGAGGACGATCAGAAGCGGATCTTCCAGCGGTTCGTCCAGCTCAAGCACAATGAAAAGATGGACATTCGCGGCACCGGCCTCGGCCTGAGTATCTGCCGCGCGTTCGTCGACCTTCACAAGGGACGGCTGTGGGTGCAGAGCCCACCGCCCGGCAAGCCGCAGGGGAGCCTTTTTTCCTTCACGCTGGCGGCGTACGACCGCTCTGCGGTTCCGACGACGCGTCCGAAAATGGACGCCGCGCCCGCCACGCCCGTCCCGGGAACGAAGAAGAAGGGGTCGTTCTGGAACAAGCTGTTCCGATTCAAGCTTTTGTTCGCCGGATTTCTGGCGCTCGCGGCCGCCGCGCAGGCGCGCCCGTACAACGCGATGGTTCGCCGCGTGATGACGCCAACGGAAGTCCAGCTCGAAGACGGCACGCGCGTGCGTTACCTCGGCGTCTCGGCGCCGGCGAAGGGCAACCGTTATTACAGCGAGTCGATGGCCGCAAACCGTCACTGGGTGGAAGGCAAAGAGATCCGCCTGAAATACGGTCTTCAGGAACGCGACGTGGACGGCGTCTACATTGCTTACGTTTACGTCGACGGAGTTTTCGTTAACGAGGAAATTGTGAAGCAGGGCGACGCGCTCGTCTCCGAGCTC
>JBBRXR010000155.1:0-5022 GCA_038238485.1 Elusimicrobiota bacterium
ACGTCGAACGAAATGAATTTCTTTTCGAAATGGCGGGAGAGGTCGAGCGCGTCGAGCAGCGGGGGCAGGCGCTCATCCCAATTGGAGGCGATCGCCAGGCGCACGCCCTTTTCCTTGAGCTGCTCCAGCGTTTCCATCACGTCCGGATAAATCTGCCACGACGAGGGCTCGCGGAACGAATCGTAGATATCGTTGAAGAAGTCGTCGCCCGCCGGCACGTCGTAGGGCTCGAACACCTTTTCCACCAGGCCCCGCCACCAGCGCTTCTCGATCGAACTCCCGAGTTTCTTCGCGGGCCCCCACGCCTGTTCGAACCGTTCGTTCAGGATCTCGGGCGGCGCGTGGACGCCGTGACGGGCCGCCACCTGCGCGTAAATGCCGCCCACCGACGGATGCGCATGGATGAGCGTGCCGCCGACGTCGAAGAGGACGACCTTGATCAAAAGAGCTCTCCCGCTTTCTCAGGCGGTCGCGCCACCACGGCGCGCTGGCCGCGCACCACGATCGGGCGCTGAAGAAGGATCGGATCTTTCGCGATGGCGGCCGCGATCTGCTTGGCGGTGCTCTTGTCGTTCAGCTTGTGGGCGGCATATTCATCTTCCTTGGCCCGCACCACCGCGTGGGCGTCGCCCACCCATGCGATCAGTTTTTCCACCTCGGCGGCCGTCGGCGGCGTCTTGAGGTACTCCACGATGCGCGGCTCGACCTTTTTGCTTTTGAGCAGCTCGAGCGCTTTCCGGCAGCTGCCGCACTTGGGGTTGTAATAGATCGTCCATTCGCTCATGTCGGTCCTCAGTAAAGTTTTTTATTCGGCAGCGTGGTCCACGCTTTCAGAAGAGCGTCGCAGTCGACGTTGGCGACGCGTTTGAGGTTCACGGGGCTCTTGCCCCACTTTTTCATCTTCGGGTTGGAAATTGTGAGCTCGTTGAAGCCGAGGCGCTTCACGTCGCCGATCGAGGTGGCGTAGAAAACGTTTTTCAGTTTCGCCCAGTGGATCGCGGAAAAGCACATCGGACACGGCTCGGTGGTCGAATAAATGTCGAGGCCGGTGAGGAACGGCGAGCCCAGGCGCTTCGCCGCCGCGCGAATGGCATTGATCTCGGCGTGGCACGTCGGGTCGTTGTTTTTGAGCACAGTGTTGCTCGTCATCGCGATGACACGGTTGCCGCGGGCGATGACGGCGCCGAACGGTCCGCCGTGGCCGCGGCGGATGGTCTTCTCCGCGTGCTTCGCCGCGGCGCTCAGGTATTTATCGGCCGCGCTCACGGCTTCTTCGTCATGGCGGCTTCGAGCGCGGGCAGGATGGATCGCAGGTGGGCGATGGCTTCGAGCCTGGTGCGCACTTTCCCTTCGACCTGCGCCTCGATCGACTCAGTGAGGAGCTTGCCGATGAGCGGCGACGGTTTAAGCGAGAGCGCCTTCATGATGTCGTTTCCATTGAGCAGGCGCTCGGGCAGGATGCGCGACTTCTGGCTGTAGAAGCGCGACATCATTTTGATGGTGGTGAGCTCATGCGCCGATGACCGGCTTTTGAGTTGGCGCGGCGTGAGATAGGTGAGGTGATCGGCGAGCGAGACCAGCAGCATCGCCACGGCGTCTCCACCGAGATCGCGGAAGAAACGGTGGAACGCCTTGTCGCCCGCTTCCGGATGCATCGCCAGGTTGCCCGGACGCATGTGGTTGCGCACGAGGCGCGCGTAGCGCGTCTGCTCGTCGGACGACCAGCGGAAGATGGTGGACAGTTTCTCGACCATCTCGGCGCCGACGTGCTCATGCTCGAAGAAGCGCAGGCGGCCGTCGATCATCTTGGCCGTCTTTGGTTTGCCGATGTCGTGGAGCAGGAGCGCCCACTTGCAGTGCGCCGACATTGAGTATCCCGTGCTCGGCGCGGCGAGGTACGCCCGGATCTTGCCGGCCGCGCGCGGAAACCAGGAAGTGAGGTTCGCTTCGATGTCCTCGAAAAGTTTCACGCTGTCGAGCGTGTGCTTGAGAACGCCGCCCTTGCCGTAATAGCGAGGCGCGGTTTTGCGCAGGGGCTTGGCGTTCGGAAAAATCACGTCGAGCACGCCGGTCTTGTCCATCAGGACGAGCGCGGGGTAGGCGCGCGGCGTCGAGAACGTCTTGAGCATCTCCTCGCGCATCCGCTCACCGGCGGGTTTGCGGGCCAGCGCGCGGTGCTTCCGGATGAGCGCCAGCGCCGCGGGCGAGAGCGTGAATCCCAATTCGGCGGCGATGCGGAACGCGCGCAGGAGCCGGAGCGGGTCTTCCACGAAAACCTTCTTCGAGACGGGCGAGAGGGTGCCCCGCTTGATATCGGTCAGCCCCCCGTGACGATCAACGATGGTCTTGCGCCAGGCCTTTCCACGCCAGGCTGCGAGCGGCACGGCGAGGGCGTTCAAGCTGAAATCGCGCCGGTCAATGTCGTCTTCGAGCGTGCGACCCTGGTAGCGCGCGACGTCCACGTTGCCGTGGTCGGTCACCACGCGCAGAATGCCGAGCTCGGCGTGCAATGGGAATGCGCGGCCGCCGGTGGCGGCGGCGAGACGGTCGGCGGCCGTCGCGGCGTCGCCGGGAACGCTGATGTCGAGATCGTAGGTGTCGCGGTTGATGAGACGGTCGCGCACGGCGCCGCCGACCACGTGGGCGCCGGGGCCCATGGCTTTTTCAACGAGCGCGAGAAAAGCGGAGGGAAACATGGGGATCAGGGGCGAGCGCGAAGCTCTTTCTTGAGGATTTTCTGAAGGGCGTTCTTGGGCATTTCGTTGATGATGAAAATTTCGCGTGGGCGCTTATAGGCGGCGAGGTTCTCGCGGCAGAGCGAGAAGAGGCGCGCCTTGTCGATGGTCCGGCCCTCTTTGGCCGTCACGAAGGCGCGGATGGTTTCCTCGCTCGTTTCCGGGTCCATTTTTCCCACCACGGCCACTTCCCTCACGCTGTCGTCGGCCGCGATGACCGCCTCGACTTCCCCGGGGTAAACATTGAGGCCCTTGATGATGATGAGGTCTTTCTTTCGGTCGACGATCGACAGGTAGCCGTCGGTGTCGAAGCGGCCCATGTCGCCGGTCTTGAGCCAGCCGTCGGGCGTGAGAGACTCCTCGGTTTCTTTCGGCTTGTGGAAATAACCCTTCATGACGTTCGCGCCGCGGATCCAGATCTCGCCCACCTCGCCCTGGCCGAAAAGCTTTCCCTCGTCGTCGCGAATGTCGATGGACACGCCGGGCAGCGGCTTGCCGACGGTGCCGATCTTGCGGCCCTTCTCCGGGTTCATCGCCGCCACGGGCGAGCACTCGGTGAGGCCGTACCCTTCGAGGAGTTTGATGCCGAACGTCTTCTCGAAATTCTCATGCACCTTGGTGGCGAGCGGCGCCGCGCCCGAGATGCACAGGCGCACGGGATTGAGCAGGCGGAGGATGATCGCCTTCGCGCCGCGGATCTTCGAGCTCAGCGCCTGATAGATCTGCGGGACCGCCACAAAGAGCGTGATCTTGTGCTTCCAGATCGCGGCGATGACCGGATCGAACGGCAGGAGGGACTCGATGATGACGATCGTCGCGCCGAGCTCGAAGGGCAGGACGGCGCAGGTCGTCCACGAGAACGAATGAAAAAGCGGCAGAAGGCAGAGAAATCGGTCTTTGCGGTCGAGACGGATGGCGCCGCGGCACTGCTCCGCGTTGGAAAGAAAGTTGCCATGGGTGAGCATCACGCCCTTCGGCAGGCCCGTCGTGCCGGACGTGTAAAGCAGCATCATGAGGTCGTCCGACGAAACGTCGGCGACGCCGGCGTAGGGCGCGCCGGTCATCAGCGTGGAGAATTCCTTGAACTCCTTGTGCTCGCCTTCGCGCAGGAAGAAATGTTTCAGGGTCGGCACCTTCTTGGCGGCCGTCGCGACGTGGCGGTAGAACTCGCGGCCCGTGAGCACGCCCACCGCGCCGGCGTCGTTCAAAATAAGCGCGATGCGGTCGGGCTTCTCGAGGAAATTGATGGGCACCACCACGCCGCCCAGCACCGAGAGCGCCATGGCGAGGATGATGAACTCCGGTGAATTGCGCACGAGCACCGCGAACGCGTCCCCCTTCCTGATCCCGAGCGCGGAAAGACCGCCGGCGCAGGCGAGAACGCGGCGGTGCAACTCGGCGTAGGTGATCGGCTGGTCGCGGAAGACGATCGCGACGTCATTCGGATTTTCCGCGGCGCGCGCGGCGATGAGGTCGGACAGGATCATGATTTCAGTATAGGAACCGCGGCGAGGAGCCGCTGGGTGTAGGCGTGCGCGGGGCGCGCGAGGACGTCGGACACGGCGCCCGCCTCGACGGCCGCGCCGTCTTTCATCACGACCACGTTCTCGCAGGTGTTGGCGATGACCGCCAGGTCGTGGGCGATGACAAGCATCGAGAAACCGCGCTCCGCGCGGAGGCGGTTGAGAAGATTGATGATCTGCGCCTGCACCGACAAATCGAGGCTCGACACCGGTTCGTCGGCGATGAGCAGGGACGGGCGGGCCGCGAGGGCGCGCGCGATCGCGAAACGCTGGCGCTGTCCGCCCGAAATCTGGTGGGGGTAGCGCGCGAGGTGGTCGCCGGAAAGGCCGACGGTCGCCATCAGTTCATTGGCGGCGAGGCTGGTGCGCTCGCCGTCGGGCATCGCTTCAATTAATTGCGTTCCCAGGAGGAGCTTCGGGTTGACGGAGCCGAACGGGTCCTGAAATACCATCTGCAGAAGGCGCGCGCGCGGGTGGCGGCCCAGCGTGAGCAGATCGTGCTCGCCCAGTCGGGCGGTTCCCCCGTCCGCGTCGGCGAAGCCGGCCACGATCTTGGCGAGCGTCGTCTTGCCGCTGCCTGATTCGCCCACGATGCCGAGACTCTGGCCCGGCGCCAGCCGGAAGCTCACGCCGCGCAGGGCGTGCACCCTCGTCGCGGCGCCGAAAAGCGCGCCCGATTCGGTCGCATAGGTCTTGGACAGGTTATCGACGACGAGTTCGAGATTCATTGCGGGTAGAGGTGGCAGCGCGTGAGCGATTTTCCG
>JBBRXR010000156.1:0-5021 GCA_038238485.1 Elusimicrobiota bacterium
GGCCCGAACGGCTCGGGCAAATCCACCCTCGTCAAAGCGGTGACGCGCGAGTGTTATCCGTGGGAGGGGGAGGCGAAGGTTTTCGGCCAGGCGAACTGGGACGTCTTCGCGTTGCGCAACCAGCTCGGCATCGTGACGCAGGACGTTCAGCGCGCCGTCGAGACGAATGTCTCGGGCCGCGACATTCCCGGCCTTGAAGTCGTTCTCTCTGGATTTTTTTCCAGCGTCGGCGTGTGGGACGTTTCGCGGGTGACGCCGCTGATGGTCCGTCAGGCCAAACGCGCCCTTGCTTTCATGGGCGCCTCGCACCTGGCGGAACGGCCGCTCACCGACATGTCGTCCGGCGAAGCGCGCCGCATTCTGATCGCCCGCGCGCTCGCGCATCAGCCCGGCGCGTTGATTCTGGACGAGCCCACCAACAGCCTCGACATGGCCGCCCTGCAGATCTTTCTGGCCTGGGTGAGGAAGGTGGTTCGGGCGGGGACCGATCTCGTTCTCGTGACGCACCATCTGCACGACGTCGTCCCGGAAATCAGCCGCGTGATTTTATTGAAGGAAGGAAAACTTTTCGCCGACGGTCCGAAGAAAGAGGTGCTCACCTCGGAAAACCTCAGCGCCGTCTTCGCCCGCCCGATCACCGTCACTCACCACCGCGGTTGGTTCGCGGCCGCCGCCCGAACCTAACTCAGGCGAGCCTCGCGCGCCTGTCCGCGCCGGAATGCTCATTGATGATGATGGCGTACTGAAGCATCTGGGAGCTGATTTTCAGTCCGGATTTCTGCACCGACGCGGTGTTCACCGCGAAGCGCACCACGCCGTTTGACTCCATGAACGAAATCATGCCGCCCGCCCTGGAAAAAGTATCGGCGTCTCCCACCGTCAGGATCGGCATTCCCGCTGTCGTTTTCAGAATCGTCGCCGCGTCGCCGCGCCGCGCGCCACGAACGTAAACGATGTCGCACGTGGGCGCGTCTTCCGGGGATGAGAGCGCCACCACTTTGAGCATTTTTCCATCGAGCGGTCGATCCTTGAGCTGGTCAACGAGTTCCTCGGCGAACTGGCGATCGCCCAGGACGCCCACCGTCAACGCGGGCTTTGCTTTAACGGCGTCGGGCCACTCGCAGAAGCGGGCGAAGTTGTAGAGATAGGCGGCCTTGACATTGTCGCGCACGCCTTCGGCCCGCGCCAGATCGGCTCCGCCCGCGGAGATCAGAAGCCCGAGCAAGGCGGCGACAGAAGCCAGCCGACGAATCGAGCGCCGCGCGATTAGAAATGCCATGTCGCCCTCCCGAAGATGTTCTCTTCAATTTCGTTCGCCTGGACGTATTCGACGTGCCGGGGCTTGAGCAGGTTCTGCGCGATCAAGTCGAGATCCAGATTGGGGATTCCCGTCCAGCCGAGACGCGCGTCGGTCGTCACGTAACTTTTGACGCCGAGCGTCGGAAGATAATCGATGTAGCGCGAGCTGGCATCGAGCTCGAAGTGGCGCGGGAGATCCCAGGAGGATCGAAGGCCGATCTGATGGGACGGCGAGGTGTCGAGTTCCCGCACGGACCGGTTGTCGGCGCTGTCGTCGTCCGGATCAAGGCGAATATGAAAGTAGGTGTAATTGCCCTTGATCCGCCACCAGTCGAACGCTTTCCATTCGCTCGCCAGTTCGAACCCGTAGGTCTCACCGTTCATTTTGTTGCCAATGGGGAATGGCGCCACGATCCGCAGGGGCGGGCCCGGGTTGACGAACGGGGCCTGTGGCTCAAGACTGCGCAGGCGGTTGTAAGAATTGAAAAACCCGGCGAGGTCAACGAGAAGGTTGGTCCGCGGCTGAACGCGGTAGCCGAGTTCGTAAGCGGTGAGCTTTTCCGATTCGAAGCCCTCGGTGCCCAAAAGCTGAATCTCGATGGGCGGTGCAGTGGGAATCAGGCCGGAGATGTGGGCTTCGCGGTCGAGCCGGGAGGGGGATCGCGCGGCGCGGGCCGCCGAAGCCCAGACGGTGTTCGTGTCGTTGGGCGTCCAGGCCAACCGGGCGTTGGGTTGCGTTTCCAGACCCGTGTAATCGTGGTGCTCGAACTTCGATCCCAGCGTGAGATGAACGGTGCGCGCCAACCGGATCTCGTCCTGAACGAACAGGTTGGCGATGTTGATGGTCTTATGGCTTGGCAGCCACCCGACGGCGAAGGTGTTGTCGGTCACGTCGCGGTACACGCGCCAGCCGCCGCCCCAGACGATGGACTGGCGGTCGCCGAACTTGAACTGATGCTGGGCGTCGAAATCGAACGTGTCGAGCTTCTCGGCCCAGAGTTGCGGAATCGCGCGGTCGGTCCTGTCGTAATAGAACTGCACTTTGGCGGACGCGCCGCTCTCGAAGCCGTGCGTCCACGAAGAGGACACGTTCCCGCCGTCCACTTCCGTCTGCGCGTGATGCGGCCGGCTGAGCGAGCCGCTCAGGTCCGAAATCGAGCTCGTCTGTCCCTCGTCTCCGTTGTAAACGTCGCCCTGCAAAGTGAGGTCGTCCGATTCCTGGAGCTTCCAGTCGGTCCGGAAACCGCCGGAGGTGTAATGGGCCGAGTCGTTCTCATTCGCGCTCGAGGTCGCTCGGGAATCGTCACGCTCGCGGAACTTGGCGTACGCCCGGTAGTGGCCGGCGTCTCCCAGCTTTCCGCCGTAACGGATGGCATTCATTTCGCGGTCTTCGGAGCCGACGGCCACTCGAAGCTCTCCCCCCTGCGTGTCTTTGGCTTCCTTCCGGATGATGTTGATCACGCCGTTGACCGCGTTGGCGCCCCAGACGGCGGCGCCGGGCCCACGGATGACTTCGATCCGGTCAATGTCGGTGAGCAGAATATCCTGAACGTCCCAGAAGACGCCGGAGAAAAGCGGCGTGTAGACCGAACGGCCGTCGACGAGAACGAGAAGTTTGGCGGCCGTTGTGGCATTGAAGCCACGCGCGGTGATGGCCCACGTGTGCGCGTCGACCTGGGCGACCTCCACGCCTGGCGCCAGGCGGATCGCGTCGGGAATGTTGGTGACGCCGGAGCGGCGGATGTCATCGGCGGTAATCACGCTGATCGCGGCGGGCGTGGTGAAGAGCTGCTCGTCTTTCTTCGAGACCGACGTGATACGAACTTTCATCAGGTCTTCAAACCCGAGCCCGATCAGCTGGGAGGAGGCGAGTTCAATGGGCGCTCCGGCGTGCGCGGGCTGGGCCAGGTTCGCCAAGGCGCCCAGCATAGCGACCGCCAGCAGCGGTCGGCGAGGGCAGGTCGTGGAAAAAATCCGCATGATGACTCCGTTTCCAAAGAGTGATCGAAACGGCGAAAGTGTAACTTAATTTTATGGGCATGGAGGGAGTCGAACCCACACTCTCCGAAGAGAAACGGATTTCCGCGTCGCTCAGCGGCCCAGCGCCGTGTGCTGGGTAAGCCCGAACCGGGCCATAACTGATGGGCATGGAGGGAGTCGAACCCACACTCTCCGAAGAGAAACGGATTTTAAGTCCGTAGCGTCTGCCATTCCGCCACATGCCCGGGCTTGATTCAGAAGTATTTTCGGCAGGCTCCGCTTCCAGAGCTTTGGGATTGTCTCTTATTTGTGTGTTTGCTTCTCGAGTTCTTCATGCGTCCCTGCCATCTCCTTTTCCAGTTTCTTTTCATCGGGAACTAGAAGTCGGTATTCACGGGCAAGGATTTTCTGGCAAGCCCCTTAAGCCTACCAGCGGCTGGTGGTAATCTTTTTTGGATTGCAGGTCTTTCATGATTCTTTTCCGATCAAGGAAACGACTTTTTACCAAAAATGAAAATGCAGCTTCTGAGCGGAACAAACCCTTCTGCAAATTTTGTTCTCTTTCTGCCTGAGGGCCTTAACTTTTGATCAGACGGCAACATCCAATGGGGGATTCATGGCATTTCTGAATTCTGTCTTAAGACTGGGAGTCTCCGGTGTATTAATTATTTCCTCCGCACCGTTGGCAAGCTCCGCTGAAATCGTCAACGACGTGCAATCAAAGCTAAACGCAACCTCAGTGGACCGGGTCGTTCGGCCAACGAACATTGAAGAAGTTCAATCTGCCATCAAGCTGGCAGCGAAGGAAGGCCGTTTCGTCAGCATCACCGGCGGCCGTCACTCGATGGGTGGCCAACAGTTTGGCACCGGAACGACGCTTTTGGATATGTCGGCCATGAATCGGGTGCTTTCGTTTGATTCGGACAAGGGCCTCGTCAATGTTGAGGCCGGCATACAGTGGCCCGAGCTTGTTCATCACCTGCTCGAAGCTCAGAAAAGTAAATGGCCGCAGTGGGGTATTCGCCAGAAGCAAACCGGTGCTGATCGTCTTTCAATTGGTGGCGCTCTATCTGCAGATGCTCACGGCCGCGGGCTCACAATGAAGCCGATTTCAGACGATGTGGAATCGTTCACCTTGGTGGACGCGCGCGGCGTTCTGAAAACTTGCAGCCGGACAATGAACCACGAATTGTTTCAACTGACGATCGGAGGCTACGGTCTGGTTGGTGTGATCACAACCGTCCAGCTAAGACTTTCTCCGCGAAAAAAACTGGAACGAGTCGTGGAAGTAATCGACATTAAAGATCTCCAGGCACGTTTCACCGAGAGAATCGGCCAAGGATTCCTTTACGGTGACTTTCAGTACTCCATCGACAGTGGGTCGACTACGTTTATGCGTAAAGGCGTCTTTTCCTGTTATCGACCGGCCTCAGATGACGCCGTGGTTCCCGAGGTACAGAAGGAACTGTCCGAAACAAATTGGCGAGACCTCTATTACCTTGCGCATGCCGACAAGAAGAAGGCGTTCGAGCGTTATGCGTCCTATTACCTAACGACGAATGGACAACTCTATTGGTCCGACGTTCATCAATTGAGCGTCTATGTGGACGACTATCACAAGGAAGTTAGCGCCCGCTTAGGCGAGAAAGAACCTGCGTCGGAGATGATCACCGAGATCGACGTTCCTCGCGAGAAGCACGCAGCCTTCATGGAAGATGTCCGCGCCTACTTCCTGGCCAACA
>JBBRXR010000157.1:0-5014 GCA_038238485.1 Elusimicrobiota bacterium
TACAGCAGGCCGTTGATGCCGATGTTGCACGCGCTTTCGATGTTCGTCGGAAGATCGTCGATGAAGACGGCTTCGTTCGGCTCGATCTCGAAATGTTCGAGGGCGCGGTGATAAATTTTCGGGTCCGGCTTGCGGACCCCTTCTTCGTTCGACCACCAGTGCCGGTCGAACTCATGCAGCGTCTTGTACTTCTCCATGACGTAGGGCACGTGAATTGGGTTCGTGTTCGAGATCAGGCCCAGCCCGTAGTTCTTCTTCAGAGACCGGATCAGCGCGTTGATCACTTCGTCTTCCACGAAGATCTCATTGAAAATCGGCACGAATTTCTCGTACGAAAGCCCCACGAACCCGCACAACTCGGACACATGGGCGAAGTACGCTTCGGCGCCCATGACGCCCGTTTCGAACTCGTTGGCGATCCGGTCGCTCCACAGTTTCTCCACGATTTCTTCGGTCGAAAGCCGGCAGTAGGCCGTCAAACTGGCGGCCAGGCGCGTGACATCGAAGGGCAAGATAACGTTGCCCAGGTCAAAGAGAACGGTCTTTATCATGTGGTTTGCGACGGGTCAGCAGGTAAGGCGGCCAAGCGTAGCAAAGCCCAAAACTGCCGTCAAATACGGGGTGTTCCCCGACGGTAAAACCGGGGAAACCCTGATCGTCGACAAGGGGGCCGGAATGGCACAATAATCCCTATGAAAAACACGAATCGCCTCCGCGCCTTTTTTCTCGCCCTGGCCGTGCTTCTCCCCGCCGCTCCCGCCCGCGCCAGAACGCCGGAAGATCAGCCGCTGACGCGGTCGCTGGTCCGCCGGCTTTCGCGCCTTCCGCTGGGCATGACGAACCAGAAAAGCCTCGCCGTCCGGTTCCCCCACGTTGATTCCATCCAGTTTTATGAAGCCGCCATCGGCTCGCGCTCCTCGTTCCTGAACGGCCACGCCGTTGTTCCCGACGGCCTCAGCCTCGTCCTCCAGAACCAGGGCCAGTTCGGCTGGGCGAACGGCACCATCCATTTCAAAAACCCGATCGACGTCTCGCGTTACAACTCCGTCGTGCTCTGGGTCCGCGCATCGCGGCCGGGCCTGCGCTTCTGGCTCGCCGCGCGCGACGCCGCGTGGACGTTTCCGGAGCACCCGCAGGCGCGCACCGATATCCTGCCGCTCAACGGACTCCCGCCGGGCGACGCCGTGCAGCTGGTCATTCCCTTTTCCCGGATTTTCCCGAACGCTCCCGTCGATTACACGCGTCTCTCCCAGCTCGCCTTCGAGTTCGGGCACGACACCGTGGGCAACGGCGGCGGAGAAATCGACGTGCTGGGCGTCGCCTTCGTGCGGCAGAATCACGCGGTGAAGCGCGTCGTCATGGTGGACAGGGACTCCTACATCCTCGCCGACGCGCCGTTCCGCCAGCACGCGGTCGAGGATGTCCGCTCGCCTGCTCCTTTGGGTCGAACGCTCACGGCCGCGGCTTTGATCTCCGTCGCAGAACCGGTGGTGAAGCCCGTGGACCAGAAGGCCGTTCCATCGGTGACCTCCGCCATGGAGCCGCACGTCGAGATTCCCACTTTCTCCGCGCTGGCGGCCCGGAGAGCGACGCGCGCCGCCGCCGTTCCCGACGCCCCCATCGCGCCGGACATCGAGGGCCGCGTTTCGCACGACCTCGCCGCGGCCCCCGCGGAGCCGGTCGCGCCCGTCCCGACCCTTCTCACCGAGCGCGAGTCCGATAACTGGAAAAAAACCCAAACCGTCCTGAGCGCTCGGGCGCGCGTGCGGCTGACGCCGGTGTCGGCGCCCGCTCCGCTGAGCGATTCGTGGCGAAGACTGGTCTCGATCCTGTGGGCCGCCGCGTTCATTTTCGTCGCGATTCGCGCCGTCATTTTCATCCGCCGCCACGTCGTTCCCACCGTCCTGATTTCCAACTGATTTGTTTCCTGATGACAGACGCAGATTGTTTTTATTCAATCGGCCTGTGAGAAGACAGACACGCAAGCTTGCGTGGTCGTTCGTCGCGGCGGTTCTTTTTCCTCTCTTGTCACTTTATGCAGCACCGTCCGAAGGCCCGACCCTAACCGAGGCACTCGTAGACCAGCTTCTGAATCTGCCGTATGGACTGGCGGGACAGACGGGTCTCATCGTGCGCCTGAAGCATGTCGATTCCGTTCAGTTTTACGGAGCCGGCGCTGACTCCAAGTTCTCCTTCATTCGCGGCAAGGCCGTGATCCCCGGCGGACTTTCCCTCCGACTGAAAAACACCGGCAGCTTCTCCTGGGCGAGCGGCAACATCCGCCTCAAAACCCCGCTCAACGTGACCCGCTATAATTCCGTTGTCGTGTGGGTGCGCACCACGCATCCCGGCCTTCGCTTCTGGATCGGCGTGCAGGATCCGCACTGGACCGAGGCCGACCGCGCGCAGGCGCGCACGGATGTTCTGCCCTTCCGCGGGTTCCCCACCGGTCAACCGGTTCAGCTCGTCATTCCTTTCGCCGCCATTTATCCCGACCAGCCGGTCGATTACTCGCGCTTAAGCCAGCTCGCCTTCGAGTTCGGCCAGGACACGGTGGGCAACGACATCGGCGGCGAGATTGAAATCCTCGGCATCGCTTTCGTTCACCAGCAGAAGGCGATGCGCCGCGTGCGCATCGTGACGGGCCAGGCGCTCGTGCGCGCCGAAGGCATCCCGCGCCGCCGCGAGGCGGGCGAGCGCCCGGGCGTGCTGACCATTGATGGAAAGGGCCTCGAGGCCGCCGCCGTGGCGCCCGCCGAGGCCGCGGGCGACGCCGACGCGTCCGTGGAAGCAAAAGCGGACGCGGCGACCATGGAGATCGCCGACGCGCCTTTGGTGGCCAACGCGCCGAACGTGGAGGCCGCGCTCGCCGCGAAGGCCCCCGCCGCCGAGCCCGCCGCCGCGCAGGACATCGTCCCTGAACCGATCAAGAAGGCCCGCCCCGCCGACCGCGCGCGCCAGACCGCCGCCGCGCTTCTCTCGATGACGAAATCCCTTCCCGACGGCGTCAACTTCCGCTTCCCGGCCATCGCCGCGGGTGGGACCGGTCTCGCGGTGTTCGCGGGCGCGCTGTGGGTGCTCACGCGCCGACGGAACGCGCACCGCATGCGCCAGCTGCCGAAAATTTTCCACGCCATTCACTGGCCGTTCACGGTGACCGAGTCCACCAGCCTCGCGCGTTTCCAGCGCGACTTCTGGAAGGGCCTGGCCGCCGAACGCGTGAAGGTGGGCTGGCTCTCCGTCACGGGCAACACCGTCGACAAAACGTCCGACGAAGAGTTCTACGGCGCGCGTTTCCTCGAGCGCCAGGTGCGCATGGCCTCGGAAGCCGGCGTGCGCGTGTTCCCCAGCCTCTCGTTCGTGAAGACGGTTTTCCATTACGAGTCGTTCCTCGCCAACCCGAAAATCTACCACGTCAAACCGGTGGACGAGGCCGACCGCGAGCTCACGGACGCCGAGATCCGCGCGAAGGAAAAGGGCGCGTTCCCGGTGTGGGTGCCGTCGTTCTGGCAGAACAAATACAACCTGCCCTACCGCGTGCTGGTGGAATTCGGCAAGGCGACGGGCACCACGATGGCCAAGAACCTCGTCCAATATAATTTCAGCGCACCCGAGTTGCGCGCCATGGCGATCCGCACCATCGAGCGTTTCGCCGAAGTGTCGCCTGGCGTGCGCATCGAAGACGCCGTGATGCTCCTCTCCTCACGGCAGGCGCCCAAGGCCCGCGCCCGCAAGGAGCCCGTGGGCGCGCGCATCACGGCCGCGCCCGCCAAAAGCGTGAATGGGAACGGCAACGGCAAAAACGGCCACGAGCCGGAGAAAGAGCCCGTGACGCTCGCGCTTCCACCGGCCGAGTTCTGGTCGGAGGTCATCGCCGCGGTGAAGCTCAAGCACCCCGAATTTCTTTTCGTGTCGGGCCCCGCGGGTTCGGACGCCGTCGCTTTGCGCGCCTTCGGTTTCGATTACATCGAGAACGACGCGGTGGTCGACACCGTGATCGAACAGGTTCAGGCGGGCTCCACGGGCCCCGTGAATCGCATCCTGAGCGAGAACGCCGAGATCCTGAAGGATTCCGTCTACGACGTCTCCAGCCTGATCCGCCCGTCGCCATCCACCGAAGTGGTCCAGCGGCAAAACCTGTTGTCCACCCTTCTGCTGGCGCTCCTGCCCGGCGTCCTTCAGCACGACGACAACCTTCCCGACGACGTCACCGCCTTCATCCAGCGCATTTCGCGCTCGACCGTTCTGCGCAAGGGCCACTTCGCCGCGCTGCCGTCGAACTCGGCCACCATGGTCGCGTTCGCGCGATGGCGCCGCCGCGCGCTCTTCATCGCGGTCGCCAACTTTTCCTCGGTGGCCCAGGAGGCCTCGGTCCGTCTCGACCCGATCGAAGGCGGCATCGATGACAACAAGCTCTACCTCTTCAACAACGCCGTCCACGGCACCGACCAGCTTCGCAACGTGGTTAACACGGGCAACGGCGGGCCGGCGATGGCGCTCTGGGGCCAGAACCTCCGCGATGGGGGCGTGAACATCCGCCTGCCCGGATTGAGCCTCAAACTCTTTTCTGTTAACCTCACCCGACCGATCCCGACCGTGTCTTCGCAGGAAGAAGAAGTCCTGACCGCCACCTTGGCGCGATAGCCACGCCGGGGATCCCCAATCCCCATGTCAGCCCTCACAAAGTACAGCACCTTCATCAAGCTCGAGCACACGCTCTTCTCTCTGCCGCTCATTTTCGCGGGAGCGATGATCGCCGAGGCGGCGTTCCCCTCGCTACGCGTCATCGTCCTGATTCTCGTGGCCGCCACGGCCGCGCGCGTGGTCGCCATGACGCTCAACCGCATCATCGACCGCGAGATCGACAAGCGCAACCCGCGCACGCAGGGCCGCCACATTCCCTCGGGCGCCATGAAACTGTGGGAAGCCTGGCTGATCGCGTTCTTGTTGATCGGGTTATCTGAGGCGATCGTTATAGAGGGAGAGGTGTTGTCCTTGGCGGAGGTCGCCGCGA
>JBBRXR010000158.1:0-4999 GCA_038238485.1 Elusimicrobiota bacterium
GGCGCTCTCGGCGGCGATCGCTTCGACCATGCCCTCGCCAACACGTGGCTGCTCGCCCATCCGGACCTCGTCGGCTGCGACGTTCGACTGGTGGATGGCGACTGGCGTATCGCCGGGTCCAGCGGATACGTCCTCGTGGTGACCGGCGCGGGCCCGACGATGGTCGACGCGCAGCGGGAAGCGTATGGCCGCATCAAGAACATCATCCTCCCCAACATGTTTTATCGCACCGACATCGGAAGCCGCTGGTCGCGCGACAGCGACCTGCTTCAGACCTGGGGCTTGCTCTCCGGCTGATCCGACAGCACGATGCGGCCGTCCAGCGCGGCCGCGCCCTTCCCCGCCGCATAGACCGAGAGCGGATTGATGTCGAGCTCCGTGATCTCGGGAAAATCCACCACCAACTGAGAAAGCCTTCCGATGCATTCGGCAACCTTGTCGATGTCGGCCGGCGCGCCGCGGTAACCGTGCAGGATCTTCGCGGCTTTGCTGCTCTCAATGATCGCGCGCGTGCTCCATTCCCGGATGGGCGCCAGGCGGAATGAAACGTCGCGCAGGACCTCGACGAAGGTGCCGCCGAGACCGAAGAGAAGGACCGGCCCAAACTTTGGGTCTCGCTTCGCTCCGAGAAAGACTTCCACGCCTTTCACCGACATCTGCTGAACGTCGATGCCCCAGATCTTTTCCCTGCCAACCAGCGCCACGCAGGCGTCCATGATTTTCTGATAGGCCTTCCGCAGTTCCCCTTCGTTCTTGATGTTGAGGATCACGCCGCCCGCGTCGAGTTTGTGGACGATGGCGGGAGAAGCAATCTTGAGCACGACGGGAAATCCGAACTCCGCCGCGACGGCGGCCGCCTCGTCTTCCGTCGTCGTCATGCGGCTCTTAAGCGTGGGCAGGCCGTAAGCGTTGAACACGTCCATCGCCTCGACCTGCGGGAGATAATTCCGTTTCTCAGCCCGGGCGCGCGCGATGACGCGGCGCACGGCTTCCTGATCGACCTGGTAGATCTTCACCTGGGTGCGTGGTCGATCGAGCCAGCTTTTGCGGTAGGCATACATCTGCGCGAGCGCGCGAGCCGCGCCTTCGGGAAAAACGTAATGCGGGATGCCCGCGGCCTCGAGGATCTCCACGCCCGCCGACACGTCGACGATGCCCATGAAGCTGGCGAGGATCGGCTTGGCGACGCCCGGAAGTTTCTTCAAGTCGGCAGCGGCGTTGGCCACCACCTGCCCAATCTCACGCACATTGGTCATCGCCTGCGGCGTAAGGATCACAATGACGGCGTCGACGTTCGTATCCTTGATCACGGCACGAATGGCGGACTCGTAACGATCGTGGCGCGCGTCGCCGATGACGTCGACGGGGTTGTGCACGTTCGCCGTCGGCGGCAGGTCGCGCTTCAGCTGGTCTTCGGTTTCCGGCGCGAGGGTCGCCAGATCGAGGCCATGGCGGATCGCGGCGTCGGTGGCCATGATGCCGGGTCCGCCGGCGTTGGTGACGATGGCCACGCGGTTGCCCTTGGGAAGTGGCTGCTGGGAGAACGCGACCGCGCAGTCAAAAAGTTCTTCCACCGTCTCCACGCGCAGGACACCTGACTGAAGGAAGAGCGCGTCGTATACGTCATCGGAACCTGCGAGCGATCCCGTGTGCGATGACGACGCCTTGGCGCCCTGGGTCGTGCGACCTGACTTGATTGCGATAATTGGCTTCGGCTTGGCGGCGTCGCCCGTGATGTGCCGCGAGAGATCCATGAACTCCCGGCCGTCGACGATGTCTTCGACGTACATCAAAATGACGTCGGTCATCGGGTCGTCGCGCAGGGCGCGCAGGAAATCGAGCTCGTTGGCGACGGCCTTGTTGCCCATGCTGATGAACTTCGAAAAGCCGATGCCCTTGCCGCGCGCGAAATCGAGTACGGCCGTGCAGAGCGCGCCGCTCTGAGAGAGGAAAGCAATGTTCCCCTTGCGCGGCATGCGTTGCGCGAAAGAGGCGTTGAGCCGGACGGCGGGGTCGGTGTTGATGAAGCCGAGGCAGTTCGGTCCGATGAGCGCGATGTTGTTCGCGCGCGCGATTTCACTAACCTGGCGCTCCAGTTCCACGCCCGCGCCACCCACTTCCTTGAAGCCCGCGCTCACGACGACCACGCCGGGCACGCCCTTGCGCGCGCATTCGCGCAGGACGTCGGGGACCGTCGGCGCCGGCACAATCAATACCGCCAGATCGATGGGGTCCGTGATCTCGGAGATGCTGGCGTAGCACCGCACGCCGCCGATGGAAGCCGCTTTCGGGTTGACCGGATACAGAACGCCCTGAAAATCAGCGCCGAGCAGATTCTTGAAGATGGCTTCTCCGACGGAACCTTCCTTGCGGGACGCACCGATGATGGCGACGGATTTTGGTGAGAGAACACGGGAGAGATCGAGAATGGACATGGATTCCTTTTATCTTCCTGCTGAAATTTTCCCGGCCAGGCGGCGCGCCGCCGATTCCAGCGCGGCGCCGGCATTTTTGAGTCCGGCGGCGCCCATCGACTCAACCGTGTCAATGCCGGCACGCCTTATATAGTTCGCGCCGAGCGGTGAGGTTCCACAGATCACCATCACCCGTGATTTACCGCGCTGACGCGCGATCTCCCCGGCCACCTTCCCGTCGAAACTCGTGGCATCAAGCCGGCCCTCGCCGGTGACGATCCATTGCGCCCGTCGCGCGCGCGCGCGCCAGTTCACAGCGCGCATCACAAACGGGCATCCTTCCACAAGGCGGCCGCCAACGAACGCCGAAAGGCCGAACGCGAGCGCGCCGGCCGCGCCCGCGCCGGGCCGAGCGCGGGTTTGTTTTCGGGCGAATGTTGACCAGTGCCGCAATGATTTCTCGATCAGGCGGACCTGCGAGCGCGTCGCGCCTTTCTGGGGGCCGAAGGCGCGCGCGGAACCGCGCGGACCCAGCAACGGATTGCGGACGTCGCACAGAATGAAGATACGCGTGTCGCGCAGCCGGAGGTCGACGTTGCTCATTTCCACGCGCGCCACGCGCAACAATTCCGCGGGCCGCGCGCGCAGGCGAATGCCGTGACGATCGAAGTAGCGGAAGCCCAGCGCCTCGAGAGCGCCGGCTCCGCCTTCGGCGGTGGCGGTTCCTCCCACGCCGATCAGGATGTTGCGGCAGCCCGCGTTCATGGCGGCAAGGATGAGTTCGCCAGTCCCGTGCGTGGTCGCTTCCATCACGCGGTTCCGGCCGCGCGTGAGCGCCAGCCCGGACGCGCGAGCCATCTCAATAACCGCTGTCCGGCCGGGCAGACCGGCCGCGCCTTCGACGATGCCCCAGGCGGCCGTGACGGGGGCGCCGAGCGGACCGCGCACGCGCGTGCGCCGCAAACTTCCGTTGAAGGCAGCCAGGAGGACGTCGAGCGTTCCATCGCCGCCGTCGGCGAGTGGGAGCGAATCGACGTGGGGAAAGCGGGGCGAGAAGACTTTGGCGAGACGGCGGGCGGCCTCCACGGGAGAAAGGGTTCCTTTGAACGCGGTGGGGCTGAGAAGAATTCGGGCGGGGCGGGCGGTGAGGCTCAGCGGGCGGCGCGGGCGTGCGGGCGGGAGTTGACGCCGAGGATTCCGTTGACCTCGAGCCAACCCTGAATCAACTGCTCCCATCTTGCGAGATGAAATTCCAGCCATCTTTTTCCGTCCTCGGGCGCGTCTTTTAAAATCTCTTTGAATCTCTGGCAGCCGCCGCGCCCACGAAGCGCGAGAATCAGTTTCTGCCGAACGCGGAACGCGCGAACCTGGCGGGTGAACTCCATCATCCATTTATTTTCCGGATTGCCGAACGCTTCGGGAACACGAAGGTAACGCTCGGAGCCGGTGAGGACGATTTCGCGCGCGAGAGGAATCATCTGGGAGTCCCATTCTGGAATGTCAGCGCGGTCCTCCGATCGGTCCTGCTCAAGGGACCGGATCAACCCACGCGAAAGAACGAAAACTTTGCCGGAAGTGCGATCGAGGTAGTAATCGTCCGCGATTCGACTCAAGTCGCGCATCGATTGAGCGATCGTAACGAAATCAACGGTTAGGGCTTTCATTGGGCATGCCTCCGGTCGGTGGCTGAGAGCACTGAGGTAAGCGATCCGGTGATTATTCTACTCCCATTTGATCGCGCGGAATCAACTATTCCAGGACGCCCATTTCCACGAGTCGAGCCCTCAGAGCCGCCACGTGCGCTTTGGTTTCCGGCTTTCGCCGCGGGTCTCTCAACAGGAAGGCGGGGTGGTAGAGCACCTGGATTAGTACCCCCGGAAACTGCGCTAATTCAAGCGGTTTTCCCACCCGGTCCCGCATGGCCACCCCTTCCGCAGGGGCCAGATGGCGGGCGGCCGTCGCACCCAGAAGCACCAAGGCGCGGGGCTTTTGAAGCGCGATCTGGCGTAAGAGGTAGGGTTTGCAATTGGCCGCTTCGCCGGGCGTTGGCGGGCGGTTCTTGGGCGGACGGCACTTCACGACGTTGGCGATCAGCGTGTCGCGATTGGTATCGATGCCCGCCGACGCGAAGACGTCATCGAGCACTTTTCCGGATCGACCGACGAAAGCCTGCGCCAATCGGTCCTCAGTCTCGCCCGGCGCCTCTCCGATGATCAGGATCTTCGCGCGCGGATTGCCGCGATCGACCACGATCGAGCGGCGCTCGGCACAGAGCGCGGGGCACTTGTCACATCCGGAGCCGCTCAGCGTGCGGCGAAAGTCTTCGTAAGTGGGAGCGGAGAGCGCGGCGTCGGCGCGCTGAGAAGCGGCTGTCACCCGGGAATGCCGGACGGATAACAAACGGCCTGGAAGGAACAGCGGCGACAGATCGAAACGTCGTTGGGCGGCGGCACTTCGAACGGGTCTTCGCCGGCCGCGGCCGCTTCCTGCAGGGTGGAAGACTCTTCCTCGATGCGAAGGTGGGTTTCCATCAGCGATTCCTCGTTGACGTTTGCGTGATAGGCGGCGACGTCCTGAAGCGGGAC
>JBBRXR010000159.1:0-4980 GCA_038238485.1 Elusimicrobiota bacterium
GGCCGGGGAGAGAAGGGACGGATTCTTCACTTCGTTCAGAATGACAACCCAGTAGGTGGTTGGCCTCCCACCGACGGGGCTGTCATTCTGAGCGCCAGCGAAGAATCCGTCTCTACGCGCACCTGGTATGGGTAGTTGGCGGATAGGGAGAAAGGGGAGCGGCATGGTCCTGGCTCGGTTCTTGCCGCGCAACGAGCGCTTCTTCGATTATTTCCGCGATGGCGCGCAGAACGCGGCGGCGACCGCCGAACTGCTGGTCGATCTCGTCGAGCACTACCAGGATGTCGAGCAGAAGGTGCGCCGGCTGCGCGAGTTCGAACATCGAGGCGACGAGATCACCCACCAGGTCTTCAACGCGCTCAACCGCACCTTCGTGACGCCCCTCGATCGCGAGGACATCCGCTCGCTCGCCAGTTCGATCGACGACTTTGTGGACGCGATCGAGGATTTTGGCAAGCGCCTCTGGATCTACCGCATCGAGGCGATGACCCCCGGTGCCCGCAGCCTCGCGCAGATCATCGGCGAGCAGGCCAGGATTCTCGCCGAGGCGATGCCGCTGATGAACGCCGCTGCCATCGCCGCCGACGCGTACATCCGGTTCCAGTTGAGCATCACGGCGAGAAAGCCCACCACCGCCGCCTGCACGAAGCCCACGATGAGGCCGGCGCGCGCCACGTGGTGCGCCGTGCGGGCCGAGGTGACCGTGGCGACCATCGCGGAGCCGCCGATGGCGCCGACGAGCGAAACGGGAAGAGAGTAACCGTTCACGAGTCCGAAGATGATGGAGATGCCGAACGACGTGACCATCGCGAGCCGGGGGTTGAGCAGGAGCGCGGTCAGCAGCGGCGCCAGGGCGAGGGGCGTGAGGTAGGGCGTCACCCATTTGAACCGGAGCGCCAGGACCGCGACGATCTTAATCCAGATGAGCGTGGTGAAGAAGATGACGGCCAGAAGCGCCATCGCGTCGTCGCTCTTCACGAGTTCCTTCTGGTCGCGGTGAAGGTAGACCGTGAAGAGGATCATCACCATGGCCACGAACATGGCCAGACCGAGCGCCTGGATTCCGTTGAGCTCGGTGTTCAACGCGAGGACGGAGTAGAGCAGCAGCGCGGAAACGATGCCGACAACAATCGGCGGCAGATGGAATTCACGCTGGAACCAGCGCTCGGGTTTGGCCCGGGCGCTGCCGGAGCCGGTCTCGCCCTCCAGCCGCTCGAGAAGAGACGTCAGAAGGCGGCGGAGGAAGTCGCTAACCGGCCCTTTCGTCATGCGTCATGGCCGCCCTCGGCCTTCTCGGCGCGGTCATACGCGTCGAGGATTTTCTGGACGAGGGTGTGGCGGACGATGTCGACGCCCGTGAAGCGGATGAAAGCGATGCCGCCCACGCCCTTCAGGATTTTCTCGACCGTCTGGAGGCCCGAGCGCTTCTTGTTCTCGAGGTCGATCTGCGTGAGGTCGCCATTGATGACGACCTTGGAATTCTGGCCCATGCGCGTGAGGAACATCTTCATCTGCTCCGGCGTGGTGTTCTGCGCTTCGTCGAGGATGATGACGGCGTTGTCGAGCGTGCGGCCGCGCATGTAGGCGAGCGGCACGATCTCGATGATCTCGTCGTCGCGAAGCAGGCGGAAGCGCTCCGGCCCAACGATGGTCATGAACGCGTCGTAGAGCGGGCGCAGGTACGGATGCACCTTCTCGTAGAGGTCGCCCGGCAGGAAGCCGAGCTTTTCGCCGGCTTCAACGACGGGACGGGTGAGAACGATCTTGGCGAAACGCCCCGACTGCAGCTCCGCGAGCGCGAAGGCGACCGCGAGGAACGACTTGCCGGTGCCCGCGGGTCCGAAGCCGACCACCATGTCGTAATCGCGCATGGCTTTGATGTACTCGCGCTGATTGTCGGTGCGGGGCAGGACGGCGCCGCCGGTGGCGGTGCGGACAATCATGTCCTTGCTGCCTTCGACGTAATTGACCTCGAGCGAGTCCTTGGTGGGGGCCTGCTGGGGGTTTTGACGGCGGGTTTCGAGCGCCGTGATCACCTTGTCGATGTCGGGGGCGCGGCCGCGCATGGCGAGGGTCAGGCCGTCACCGGACGGAAGGGAGGACGGGCGAATGAAGAACTGCACGTGGTGCTTTCTCTCGAGCTCACGAAGGTACTGGTCGTTCTGGCCAAACAGCGAAAGCGCTTCTTCCTGGTTACGGAGGTGAAGCCGTTTTGTCGTCATGCGTTGGTTCCTGTGGGAGACTTCTGCGGCGCCGGCACTGTCTTGGGACCGGGCTGCGGCAGACCCAACTCTCTGAGCGTCTTCGGATCAGCGAGGCCGGGGGCGCCGCTGACGAGGCACGTGCCCCTCGCCGTTTTCGGGAAGGGAATCACGTCACGGATGGAATCTTCGCCGGCCATGAGCGCCACGAGGCGGTCGAGACCGATCGCCAGGCCGCCGTGCGGGGGCGCGCCGGACTCGAGCGCGTCGAGCAGGAAGCCGAACTTCTCCTGCATGTCTTCGCGCGAGAGGCCGAGGAGCGCCAGGACCCAGCGCTGCGTCTCGGCGTCGTGGATACGAATGCTGCCGCCGCCGAGCTCGGTGCCGTTGAGCACCACGTCGTAGGCGCGCGCGCGGAACGTGCCGAGGATGGAATTCGGGTTGGTCACTTCCTCGGCCGGGTCGAGCTTCGACAGCGTCTCGAGGTCTTCGGGGCGCGGTGTGGTGAACGGATGGTGCACGCTCACCCAGCGTTTGTCTTCATCGCTCCAGTCAAACAGAGGGAAGTCGGTGACCCAGAGAAAACGCGCCTGATCGTTCAACGCCGGCGGCTTGCCCTTCACGATGAACTGGCTCCAGAGATGCAGACGAAGCGCGCCGAGAACGTTCTCGGCCACCTTGAGCTTGTCGGAGACGACGAACACGATGTCGCCCGTCTTGGCTCCGGCCGTGCTGACGACCGCCGTCTTCTCGGCGTCGGACAAAAACTTCGCGATGGGGGACTCGATGGCGCCGTTCTCGCCCACTTTCAGCCAGGCGAGGCCCTGCGCGCCGACCGACTGCGCGTACTTCGTGAGGTCGTCGATCTCCTTACGGGAGAACGCGGCGCCGCCCTTATGGATGAGACCGCGCACGGCGCCGCCGGCGGCGACGTTCGCGCGGATGCGCTCGAAACCGGTGGCGCGGAACGCCTCGGTCAAATCGATGAGTTCGGCCTCGACGCGGAGGTCGGGCCGGTCGCTGCCGAAGCGGCGCCGCGACTCCGCATAGCTCATGCGCTGAAGGGGCAGCTTCACGTCGAGGCCCGTGCCTTCCTTGAACGCGAGCGCGACCATGCGCTCGACCAGCTGCATGATGTCTTCCTCGTCGATGAACGACATTTCGAGATCGATCTGCGTGAACTCAAGCTGGCGGTCGGCGCGGAGATCCTCGTCGCGGAAGCAGCGCGCGATCTGGTAGTAGCGGTCGTAACCGGCCACCATCAGCACCTGTTTGAAGAGCTGGGGGGACTGCGGAAGCGCGTAGAAGTGGCCGGGGGTCATGCGCGAAGGCACGAGGAAGTCGCGCGCGCCTTCGGGCGTTGAGCGGGTGAGCATCGGCGTCTCGAGCTCAAGGAAACCTTCGCGGTTGAGCAGGTCGCGCACGACGTGCGTGACCTTGTGGCGCAGGATCATGTTGCGTTGGAGCGGCGGACGGCGCAGATCGAGGTAGCGAAACTTGAGCCGCACGTCTTCCGACGCCTCGTTGTGCTCGGAAATTTCAAAGGCCGGCGTCTTCGCCTTGTTGAAGACCTCCAGCGATTCGGCGACAACTTCGACGGCGCCCGTGGCGAGGTTGGGGTTCTTCGTTCCCTCGGGGCGCGGGCGGACGGTGCCGATGACCTGGATCACGAACTCGCTGCGGAGCTGCTCGGCCTGCGTGAAAAGGTCTTTTGCTTCAGGATTGAACACCACCTGCACGACGCCGGTGCGGTCACGAAGATCGACGAAGAGCACGCCGCCGTGATCGCGGCGCGCGTGCATCCAGCCGGCCAGCGTGAGGCGCTGCCCGATGTTTTTTTCCGTCACTTCCGCGCAATAAAGGGACCGTTTCATGCCGCCATCTTCTCCGCCTGCTCGCGAATCTCTTTCAGTTTTTTCATAAGGGCTTCCACGTTCTTGGGCGAAACGTCCGCCAGGGCCTTGTCGATCTCGACGGCGAGCGCCCGGGCGGCGTTCTCGCTCGTCTCGATGCGCGCGACCACCTTCGTTTTCATGTCCTCGAAGGCGGCGATGAGGTCGCGAAGCTGGTCGGTCTGGCGCAGGCGAATCACGTGCGAGAAATCGCCTTCCGCGAGGCGGCGGAGACCTTTCTCGAGCGCGAAGATCGGGCCCGCGATCGTGTGGAAAAAGAGGTAGTTCTCGAGGCCGATGGCGCCGAGAAGGACGGCGAGGGCAATGGTGAAGCCGATGCGCGTGGCGGTGCGAAGCTCATACCACTGGGCGAGGTCCATCGCGCCGCCGGTCACGGTCATCGTGACGAGGTGTTCGAACAGGAGGTAGCAGCTGACGAAGCACACCACCACGACGGCGAGCGTCCAGAACAGATGCCGGAGCTGAAGGGCCGGCTTGATGAGAAATTTCTTACGCACTAGGGCACCTGGATGTTATCGATCAGACGTGTTTTGCCGAGGCGGACGGCGGCCGCGAGAAGCGCCGGACGATGCGCGACCGTCAAGGCCTGGAGAGAGACGGGGTGGACCAATTCAACGTATTCGATCTCAATTCGCTTCGTGGAGGCGAGGGCTTTTCTGACGGCGCCGGTCACGGATTTCGGGCTCATGTTGCGTTTGGATAGTAAGAGTTTGGCCCCCTGTTGTAAAGAAACATGGAGGCGGGGGGCGAGGAGCCGGTCGTCGACGGAAAGGTAAGCGTTCCGACTGGACATCGCGAGTCCGTCGGCCTCCCGGACAGTGGGGCAGCGGACCACCCGCACGCCAAGGTTGAGATCGGCCGTCACC
>JBBRXR010000160.1:0-4977 GCA_038238485.1 Elusimicrobiota bacterium
GGGCGAGCGCGGCGACGGTCGACGCAACGCGTGGTCCGCCCTTCGGAGGATTTGTAAAGCCGTCGACGAGGGCCAGGGTGGCCGCGCGGCCGCCGGCATTCTGCGCAACGAAATTGGCCTGTGCCGCCTGGTGAACTTCGGGCGAGACGAGGACGAGACGCTCGCCCTCCCCGATACCGATGCGCTCGCGCGCCATGGCGATTGTTTCGGGCGCGTGATTTCCGGCGCCCGCTTCAGATTGGCGAACAATTTCCATCGCCTCGCCGCGGCCCATCACGGTGCGGGTTAGCGCCAGGTCGGCGACGCCGCCCCGGCCGCCGGTGAAGGCGGTGTTGCCGCCCTCGGCCGTGGGCAGGCGGACTTCGCCGTTCATGAATTGTTCGACGGTGCCGCGCGCGGTCAGCTGGACCGATCCTCCCGCCTCGTTGGTGCCGCGCACGGTCAACGTCATCGGCGTGGCAAGTTCATCGGCGCTGAGCGGACGCGAGGCGGTCGCCTGCACCTTTCCGTCCGCGCCGATGCGCGCGGTCATGTCGGCGGCCGCGCCGCCGGGAAGAGGAATTCGCACGGTGCCTTCCGCAACGCCAGCGGCCGTGGTCGCGGCGCTCGGCGGCGTCGCGTCCGTCTTCGCTTCGGTCAGAACGCGGACGTTTCCGCTGGCGTCGCGCGCCACGGCGTCCACACCGCCCACCTCTTGGTGGACCAGGGCCGTTCCCAGGTTTCCATCGCGGGAAAGCATGCCTTCGGCCTGGCGGACCATTTCCCGCGTGACCGGCACTTCGACGCCGTTCACGGCGATCGTTTCAAGCGCTTCGTGATTGGTGGCCTGGCGGCCACCGGCGCGCGTGCCGACATCGGTGACGCGCTGTCCGAAAGAAACGTCGCCCTCGCGCATGGCGCGACCCGCCACCTGTTGACCGAACGGCGCGGTCGGCGCCACGAGCATCGCGGCGGTGGAGAAGGCGTGCGCGGCGGCGGTCGCGTCGCCCTCGCTCAGGCCCAGCGATCGTCCGGACTCATACCCGGCCCAGGTCGCGATCGTGGACATCACATGAATAGGAAGGAGTCCTTCAGCCCCGGCAAACATGATGTGCACCACTTCGGCGTTGAGCTCGTTGAGGCCCAGCTTCTGCGAGGCCGCTGTGACCGTGTTCGTCCAGCTGAAGGCGACGGGGTTGTTCGCATCCGGCGTGATCAATCTGTTTCCCCCGGCGGCGATGCCCGACATCACGAGCGCCGTACCCATGCCGATCGCCATGCCCGCGCCCGTCGCCTTGGCGACGTCGGACCAGTCGTTGGCCGTCCACGTCGACATGTCCCAACCCTTTTCGGTGACTTTTTGGGCCATTCCGACGGTAAAGCCGACGGTTCCGCCGGCCAACATCGAGCGTCCGACGGCGGTCCGAATGGCACCGGTCATTTCGCCCTTGCCCGCGTTGAGCACACCTTCGTAGCCGAGCGCTTTACCGAGGACGCCCGAAACACCGGTACGGGCGAGCGTGGCGCTGGCGCCGCTGACGGGTTGGTACCCCAACGCGCCGATCAGAGGGCCCATCTGAAGACCGTTCTTCATACCCTGGACCATCGCCTCGATGCGCTTGTCGAAATTGTTGATGAAGCTCGCGCCCATTTTCGCGAATAACTCGCCCGTGTTCTTCGATTCCTTGAACATCTTGGCGAACTCGCTGGGCGCCCAGGTCCAGCCTTTCTGCGGATCGAAACTCGGCAGCGCCTTGCCGACGCCGGAGAGCTCGAAGATTCCAAAGCTCACCATTCCCTTCATGGCGGCTTCATGGTAGGCGGCCGGCTTCTGCAGGAAGTAGCCGAGATTGGTCACATTGTTGACAAGGCTGCGGCCGATCAGCGACACGAGAACCGCCGACACCGCGAGCGCCGCGGTTTTGTCGGCGTTGTCAAAAAATCCTTTTCCATTCGCGTTGTTGTGAATGCCGGCGGCGAGGAAGGTGAGGCCTGCCGGCGCGCCGACGTAAAGCGCCGCGTTCAGCGCGCGCTGCCCGCCGGTGAGCGTCTCACCCGGCAGGCGCTGGGTCAAAGCGAGATAGGGGAGCGCCGCGCCGCCCGCCACGCCGGCGAGCGTCCCCATGACGCGATCGCCGCCGGTCTTTTCCGCGTAGGAGTAACCCGCGAAACCGCCGGCGGTCGCGCCCGTTCCCACGGCCGCGATCCGGGCGCCGACGCCGAGCCGGGCGGGAGCAAGAATGGCATTGGCGCCCTTGATGTCGCCCGCGGCGCGCGCGACCTGGAGAGATTTGATCTGCTCGCCGTCCATCGCGCGGGTTCCGCGCGACAGAAAGGCGGTCACGCCGACGAGCGCGCCCACGATCGCGCCGCGCCACGCCCCGTCAAGAAAGCTTCCGCCGGTCTGCGAATAATACATGCCGCCGGCCAACGCGCCGCCGGCCGCCATGAGTCCGACGCCGCCGAGGCGGGCCGCCGAAGAAAGGCCGGGCGCCATCGTCATGTACGCGCCGAACGGGAGGGCGAGGCCGAGCGCCGCGCCGATGCTCGCGCCCTGCACGAACGTATCCCAGCCGAAGTCGCCCTTGATCGAAGAATTGACCGCGCCGCCGATGATGGCGCCGCCCACCACGAAGCCGGCGACCAGCGCGGCCTTGAGCGCCATGCTCGTGCCCGCCATTGCCCTGCCGACCGCTCCGCCGATGCCCGGCAGCGCCATGGACGCCGCGTCGATGAAAAGCTGTTCGATGCCGACCTTGCCCTGGGCCGCCAGCACGACATCGTGCGCCATGTTGAGGCCGCTCGTCAGGAAAAACATGCGGCTGACGTTCGCCGTCTGCTGCGCGGCGTTCGCGCCATTGGCAATGCCGAGTCCGCTGGCCGCTTTCTGGCCCAGCGACGCCGTTTCGGCGGCCTGCCCCGTGTAGCGAGCGATATTGCTGAGCGTGCCGAGCGCCTGCCCGGTCTCGACGGCCACGAGGGCGCCGTTCGCGCCCACGGCCAGGCGGCCGGCGGCGATCGCGGCGGTCAGGCCGGCCTTCGTATAAATTCCCATCTGGGCGAGCATGATCGCCTGCGGAATCGCTTTGATCGCGTTGAACGCGGCGCCGATGATCGGAATAAAGGAAATAGCCAGGTTGACCCAACCTTGCGTGTCCTTGCCGTCGTGGAAATTCTGCATCGCCATGTACACACCGGCGAACGTACTGAGGGCGAGAACGGTGAGGCCCAGAAGCGAAAGGCTGGCGCCGAAGGTGAACGGAGCGAGCACGACGGCGACGACGGCGGCGAGAACGGCGACGCCGATCATCAGGCCGCGCGTCATATTGATGCCCATGAAATACTCGTCCTGCGAATACTTCGAGCTCACTTCCTTCCACTTATTGCCATCCATCTCGGAAATCGTTTCGAGGCCGCTCGCCGCCTGCTCGACCTTTCTCGTCGCGCGGCCGCTCTGGTCGTAGGAAGTGATCGTGACCGAGACCTGCATCTCGTCGCTCTTGCCCTGTTCCCAGCTGCGCGAGCCCTTGGTGATGGAACGTGCATTGCCGCTCGCATCGTCCATGTAAGTTGTCTGTTCGCGGAACTCGCGCCGCGTGTCCGAGAAGGTGCCGAGCTCCGTCGAAGCGCCGTTGCCGGAGCTATCGGTGACCGTCGTCCGGTATTCGATGATCCACCCATTTCGTACGCGATCGAGGGAACCCGAAATATCCTCGGCGCCCGCGGTGAGCTGGGCCTCGACGGCCTCGCGTCCCTGGTAGTCTTTCATGCCGAGCGTGTACCAACGGCTGTGCGTGTCGCGGCTTTTGGCGGTGGTGAAATCGACCACGGAGCTGATGGCATTGCCATTCGCGTCGTAGGCAGTGATGCGGAGCTTGTTGCTCGTGAACCAGCCCGACTCTTCCTGGAAGTCGTAGGACATCTGCATGTTGAAGCTTCCTTCGTCTCCGAAGGTACCGGTCTGGACTGCAAACGTGCCCTTGCCGTCCTTGATGAGGTTGATCGCCTCGGTGTCGTGGGCGCGGAACGAGGTGCCCGTCATCTGCCAGGTTTCGTCGACGCCCGTGTCCTTGCCGTTGGCGCGGAACACCACGTTGCCCGTGGCATTGGGGTCGTTGAAAAAGGTTCGGTTGTACATCGTGGCCGATTGGAACGGACCATTCTTGACGTTCTCGCGCCACGCGCCGTGGTCGCCTCCGGCGGCGTCCGCCCGCGCAATGGCGCCGCCGACGTCTTCTCCCGCGCGGACCGTGCCGCGGAAACTGATTCCACCTTCACGGAAGCCGACGACTTCCGAGCCCAACTGTCCGTTGTCGAGGCGGGCGGTCGTTGCGATCGTGCGATTCATGAGCTCGCCGCCGCGGCTCTGCGCGTCGCGCCACTGGTTGCCGAGGCGGAACGTCTCCACGCGTCCATCGGTGCCGACCATCGCCTGCACCGAGCGGCCGTTCGCCAACTCGATGCGCGCGCCGTAAAGTCCAAAGTCGCGGAAGCCATCGCGCTCCGTGGTTCCGAGAACGATGCCCTCGGCCTGCTGGTAGCGGACGATCTTTCCACCCTGAAGCTGTTGCGCCATTTCCGGGCCGACGTCGGTACGCGTCTGGCGCGCCGCTTCCACGTATCCCTTCGCGTTCACGGCGCGCTGCGATCCGTCCGGGTTCTCCGTGCGGAAGGTGGCGAGGATGTCGACGTTCTGCCCGCCCTCGCGGTACTGCACGCGCATCGTGTCGAGGTTGCCGCGGTTCATCGAAATGCGATCGCCGTTGGCGAGGCGCACCGTGACCTGCGCTGGACCGAGGTTGAGGCCGCGTCCGTTGTGGGGCATCTGCGCCACCATGAAATCGTGCACGCCCTGCGCGGTCGTGACATTGCCAAGCTGATTGAGATAGTAGTGTGCGTTTCCGACGGAGTGGAAACCCTGGAGAACCACCTCCGCGCCCGTGGCCGTGTCCACCGCGGACACGGTGATTCCGCCGCCTTCGCCGCGGTTGGCGATCA
>JBBRXR010000161.1:0-4963 GCA_038238485.1 Elusimicrobiota bacterium
GAGGAGCGCGAGATCGCGGAGTTCGCGCGGGAGAACCGAAACTACTTCAACGTGGTCATGCGTCTCGTTCGCATTGACGCGCGATCGAGCCCCATCATGGAATCGATTGGCGCGGTCGTCCTGGGCGGCATGCTCGCCGTCGGCGGGCGCGACGTCATCAATGGCACGTGGTCTCTCGGGTCGTTCGTCGCCTTCATCGGAGCGGCGATGTCGCTTTATAATCCGCTTAAGAAGTTCGCGAGCGTGAACGTCCAGCTGCAGCAGGGCCTCGCCGCCGCCGAACGCGTGTTTGAAATGCTCGATCAGAAGGCCACCGTGTTCGACGCGCCCGACGCCCGGCCGGCGGTGCCCTTCAGCACGTCGATCGAGTACCGCGACGTCACGTTTTCCTATCCGACCTCCGTCGAACCGGTGCTCAAGAGTGTCAACCTCACCATTAAGAAAGGGGAGATCGTCGCCCTGGTGGGCCCGTCGGGCTCGGGCAAGAGCACGCTGGCGCAGCTCGTGCTCCGCTTCTACGATCCAATCGGCGGCGGGATTCTGATCGATGGCGTCGACATGCGCGCGCTCACCGTCGCCAGCCTTCGCTCGCAGATGGCGGTGGTCACGCAGGAAACGCACCTTTTCAACGACTCGGCCCTGGCCAACATCGCCTACGGCTGCCCGAACGCGACGCAGCAGGAAGTGGAGGCCGCCGCTCAGGCCGCGCAGGCGCACGAATTCATTTCACGACTCCCCAACGGCTACCAGACGCTCATCGGTGAGCGCGGTTCGCGCCTGTCCGGGGGAGAACGCCAGCGCATCGCCATCGCGCGCTCGCTCCTGAAGGACCCGGCGATTCTGATTCTGGACGAGGCCACAAGCGCGCTCGACGCCGCGAGCGAGAAGGCCGTTCAGGTCGCCTTCGACCACCTCCTCGAAGGCCGCACCGTTCTCATGATCGCCCATCGTCTGTCGACGGTCCGCAAGGCAAACCGAATTGTCGTGATCGAGAACGGCCGCATCAGCGAGTCCGGCAGCCACCAGGAACTCATTGAGAAGCGGGGCGCTTACCATCGCCTGCACGAACTGCAGGCCATCGGGTGACCGCCGTGCGCCTTGAGATCAACGGGAAAACAGAAGAGGTGGCCAACGGCCTCAACGTTCGCGCGCTGCTGGAGGCCAAGGGCATCAATCCAAACCTGGTCGCCTGCGAACTCAATCTCACGATTTTGAAACGAGCCGCTCTCGCCGACACGGCTCTTCACGACGGCGACAAGCTGGAAATTATTCAGATGATCGGAGGAGGATAATCTTGACCACCACCACGCCGGAACAAACTTTCGTCTCGGAAGACCAGGGCCTGACCATCGGGCGCTACCACCTGGCATCGCGCCTCATTCTCGGCAGCGGCAAGTACAAGACGCTCGATCTGATGCGAGATTGTCTCGAGGCGTCGGGGGCCTCCATGGTTACCGTCGCGATCCGCCGCGTCAACATCCAGGACCGATCGGAAGCCTCGTTCTGGTCGTACATCCCAAAGGGGATGATGATCCTTCCCAACACGGCCGGCTGCTACAACCTTCAGGACACCCTCCGCACGGCTCGCCTGGCGCGGGAATTGCTTGATACGGACCTCGTCAAGGTGGAAGTGCTGGGAGACCCGCAGACGCTCCTGCCCGACACCGAGGTTCTTCTGGAAGCCACGCGCACGCTCGTGAAGGAAGGCTTCACCGTTCTCGCTTACACCAACGACGATCCCATCGTCGCCCGGAAGCTCGTGGATGCCGGCGCGGCCGCGGTCATGCCACTCGCCGCGCCGATCGGCTCTGGTCAAGGCATTCTGAATCCGTTGAACCTCCGTTTTATTCGCGAGATCGTTAAGACCGTCCCGATGATTGTGGATGCGGGCGTGGGCACCGCATCGGATGCCGCCGAAGCCATGGAGCTCGGCGTGGACGGGATTCTCATGAACACCGCCATCGCTGAAGCAAGCGACCCACTCCGCATGTCCATCGCGATGAAGCTGGCGACCCAAGCCGGTCGCCTCGCCCACTTTTCGGGCCGCATGGGCCGACGCGATACGGCCGCGCCGTCGAGCCCCGTTCAGGGAACGATCAGCGTGGGGAGCTGAGTGAAGCGCGCCGTTCGCCTCGCCGCCGCTACCGCGATTCTCTGCGCGGCGTCTCTGCCGGCGTTGGCCCGCGAGCGGGCGCCGCTTCGCGACGACGCCTTTGACAGCGGCATCGTCAGCGCCGAAACGCTCGGCCGCGGGGGCACCACCGCTTCCAACCGCGGCACAGCCGCTTCCGGGTCGGAAAATCCCGCGGCACTGGAACTGTCCGATATGGGCGGTTCTCTTTACGCCACGGGCCTCGTGGCCACGCGTTCTGTTCTGCCCAAAGACGTCGCCAACGCCAGCGACCCGCTTAATGGAAAAGTGATTCAGTACCTTTCCGTGGGTGCCGAGAAGGGCGTTCTCTTCTTCGAACCGCTTTCTCGCCTGCACGAATCCCAGATCGTCGATCCGACCGCCGGGACCTCCCGCGACGTCGACCTGCACGCGAACGCGCTCGGGTTCGCGGGCGCGCAAACGTGGAAGGCCGGAAGCTTTGGCATGTCGATCGCGTATCTCTGGTCGAGCCTGAACGTCGTGGATCGCACCGCCGGCAACATCACCCGCGTCCGCAGCGACACCTCCGACGGCCTTCGACTGAACCTCGGCATCCGCTATCCGACCGGCCCCTCGATGTGGGGACTGCTGATCCAGAACGCGCCGGGCGTTTTGTGGGGAAGCGACTACCGCCACAGCGATCTGCCCGTGAAAATCCGCGCGGGCAACACCTACCGACTCGCCAAGGGCGTCCTCTTTTCTCTCGATGGCGAACGCCGCTTCTACCACGAGGGCGGTAAAGGCCAGAATTACGTCTACGTCGGCAACGAATCGTTCGTCGGCCCCTACGTCGTCCTCCGCGTCGGCGCCTTCGGCACGAGCCTCAATAATTCCCAGACGCGGACGTTGACGGCCGGCGCCACCATCATCGCGCGCGACAATACGCAAATCACCTACGCGGTCGAGCAATATGAAATCGGCGGCGAAAAGGTGAAGCGCTCACTTGTTTCGCTCAGCCTTCCCTTTCAGACGGCCGACACGGATGACGGCAGCAGCAAGTACAAATGATGAACGGCGCTTCGACGCCATCCACCTCTCTCAACCCCGGCCCCGGCCAGCCGATTCAATTCTTTAAAGGCGTCGGTCCCAACAAAGCGGAAACCCTGGGGAAAGTCGGAATCCGTACCGTTGAGGATCTTCTTTTTTATTACCCGCGAGAACACCAGGACCGGCGCGTGATCCCGATAAGCCAGATGGTGCCCGGCAAGCGAGCCGCGTTCCTGACGGAAGTGCTCACCTCCAGTTTTGGCCGGTCAGGGAAGATGCTGGGCCACGCACGCGCCGCGCTGAAAGATTCATCCGGATCCATCTCCGCCGTCTGGTTCAAGCACCTCACGTACCGTTATGACGTGTTCGCTGGCCTTAAACGCGACCTCGAGCCCGGCAGGAAGATCCTCGTTTATGGAATGGTTGAGCCCGTCGACGGCGCGGTCGAACTCAAGGTGGAAGATCAGGAAGTGGTGGACGAATCCGCAATGCCCGTGCACGCGAACCGCATCGTTCCCGTCTATCCGCTGACCGAAGGCCTTTACGATCGATTCGTCCGGTCGCTCACTCACCGCGCCATCGAGCTGTACGTTCAAACGGTCATTGACCCCGTTCCTGCCTCTCTCCGCCGGGCGCACAACCTCATCACCCTCGACCAGGCCGTGCGGCAATATCACTTTCCCGGCGGCTGGGCCGAACGCGACCGCGCCCGCGAGCGTCTCGCCTTCGACGAGTTCTTTCTTCTTGAACTCGCCCTGGCCTTGAGCCGCCAGGAGCGCGAGCATCTTCTCAAGGGACATTCGTCGACAGTCACTCGAAAGCTGCTTACCCCGTTCAAGAACAAGCTCGGCTATGAATTCACCAAAGCGCAGACGCGCACCATCAACGAGATTTTCCGCGACATGGAACGCGCTTTCCCGATGCACCGCCTCCTTCAGGGCGACGTGGGCTCCGGTAAAACCGCCGTCGCGCTGTCGGCCGCCCTTCTGGCGATCGAGAACGGCCGGCAGGTCGCCTTTCTGGCGCCGACGGAAATCCTCGCCGGCCAGCACGCGCTGTCGATCGAGAAGTTTCTCGGCGGCCTGCCGGTGAAGGCGGCGCTCCTCACCCGCTCAACCAGCCGCGCTGAACGCACGGCGGCGCTCAAGAAACTCGCCGACGGGTCGATCCAACTTCTGGTGGGAACGCACGCCATGTTGAATGAAGACGTGAAATTCAAGGAACTCGGCCTTGTCATCATCGATGAACAACACCGCTTCGGCGTGCGCCAGCGCGAGCGGCTGATGAACAAATCTGTTGGCCGCGCCGGTTTGGGGGAGGAAGCGCTCATTGAGCGCCTGCAGCCCGACGTCCTCATCCTCACGGCGACGCCGATTCCCCGTACCCTCGCGGCCACGCTTTATGGCGACCTCGACATCTCGGTGATCGACGAACTTCCGGCCGGTCGTTCGCCGATCCGCTCGTTTTTCGCATCCACCGCCGCGGCGATGGAGCGCATCGATGCCGCCGTCCGTCAGGGGCGACAGGCGTACGTGGTGTTTCCTTTGATCGACGAATCGTCGCTGCTCGCGAAGAAGGGAAAAACCGTGAAGGCGGCCGCTCACGAGTTCGAGGTGCTGAAGGAACGCTTTCCCAGTGCGACGGTGGGACTGCTCCACGGTCAGATGGACGCGGAAGAGAAAAAGCTCGTGATGGACCGGTTTCGAGCGGGTCAGGTGCAGATCCTGGTCGCCACGCCGGTCATCGAAGTTGGAATCGACGTTCCCAACGCAACGGTGATCGCGATTATGAACCCGGAGCGATTCGGGCTCGCCCAACTCCACC
>JBBRXR010000162.1:0-4961 GCA_038238485.1 Elusimicrobiota bacterium
ACTTCGAGACCATGCTCCGCATGTTGCCCTTGTGGTACTCGTTCGGGCCGAACACGTTGAAATAGCGAAAGCCCACCACGCGGTTCACGAGTTTCTCTTTAAGGATCCAGCGGTCAAAAAGCCATTTGGATTCGGCGTAGGCGTTGAGCGGCTTGAAAGTGGAGAGCTTCTCCGGATCGTCGTCGTAGCCTTCGTCGCCGTTGCCGTAGACTGAGGCGCTGGAGGCGTAATGGAAGAACTTGTCGTTGGTGACCGACCATCGGGCGAGGCGCTGGCTGTACTGGACGTTGTTGCGCGCGAGGAACGCGCGGTCTCGCTCGGTGGTATCGGCGCAGGCGCCCAGGTGAACAATGCCATCCACTTCTTTCAGTTTGCCGCTGTCGAGCTGGTCAATGAGCTCTTCGCGACTCAGGTACTCTCGAAATTTTTTGCCCTGGAGGTTGGGGTGGTCCGGGAGCTGGTGGACGTCCACGGCAACAACCTGGTCGATGCCCAGGTCGTTGAGTTCGCGGAGATAACAGCTCCCGATAAATCCGGACGCGCCGGTGAGGATTATTTTCATGAAGGTAGGTCGGCGCGGGTGCTTCCGACGGAAACCATGATACCAAACCGCCGGGCCAAGTTTTTATATGATGCCTGCCTTGCCGGCGTGGCGGAATGGCAGACGCGTCAGACTCAAAATCTGATGCCCTCACGGGCGTGTAGGTTCGAGTCCTATCGCCGGTAGTTTTTCCTACCTGATGTAAACTTCGAGCGTTCTTATTTTTTAGCGGCGGGCTTCGCGGCCGGCTTCGCGGCGGGTCTGGTCGTCGTGGCGGTCTTGGCGGCCGATTTGGCCGGGGCGGCTGCGACGGCGGTGGCGAGTGTCACTTCATCGTTTTCGGTGAGGCGGGCCTTGCGGTACTTGTTGTCGATGTCGTCTCGGGTGTCGTTCTGTGTGTTGAAGAAGCGGCGGCGGTCGTTCTTCTGCTCGTTGTTGAACTTGTTGTAAAGGCTGGTGCGCTTTTTCGCGTCGGCTTCTTTCTTCAGCGTATCGAGAAACGCCTTCCGGTCGGCGATCTGCTTCTTCTCGAAATCGATTCTCTCCTGCTTAAGTTTCCCTTCCAGCGCCACGGCTTCGGCCGACTCCTTGCTTGCTTCCTCGGTCCGCACCACGAGAACGCGGTCGAGGACCTTCTTTTTCTCGTCGATCATTGTGTCGGTGATTTCCGGGCCCTTCTTCGCGGTCTCTTCGAGTCCTCGCTGGGAAAGCGGGTCAGCGAAAAGCAGGGCGGGCGTGATGAGGAAGGCGGCGGCAAGAAGGCGGGACTGAAATTTCATTTTCCCCTCCGGACTGGATTGAAGGCGTCCGGAGCTTACCGTTTCTCTGGGGCTAAGCCAATTAACTCGCCGAGCGTGACGAGCTCAAAGCCATCTTTCTGAGCCGCTTTGATCACTGCTTCAGTGAGCGCGAGCGTTTTTTCGCGGTGTGAATTTCCGTCGTGGAGAAGAATAATTGCACCGGGTTTGAGCGCCTTGAGGTATTGCTTCTCAAGCTCTTCTTCCGGCGTCTTGAGCCAGTCAGCTCCGAACGTCCAATTGGCCAGCACAAAGCCTTCCCTCTTCGCCGCTTCCTTCACCCAAGGCCGATCCACGCCATGCGGCATTCGGAGCAGCGTCAATGGGTGGCCCGTCGCCTTCTCGATGATCGTGCGCGACTTCGCCATGTCGGCTTCGAGCTTGCCGCGCGCCTCGGCGGCGGCCTTCTCGGGACCGTTGGCGTTGCGCACCATCGCGGCCGTGTACACCTGCAGGTAGTTGGTGTGATTAAAAGTATGGCTGCCGATCTCATGACCGCCGTCAGCGATCGCCCTGGCGACCTTCGGACGGAAGCTCGCCTGTTCAGCCAGCATAAAGAACGTCGCTTTCACGTGGTACTTCTCGAGCAGGGCGATGAAGGCCTCCGTCTGCGGGCCGGGGCCGTCGTCAAAGGTGAGCGCGATTCGCTTCGCGCTCGTCGGGCCCTGGGTGACGAAGTCGCCGGGCTTGAGTTGAGCGAAGGCGGTGGCCGGGAAGAGGAGCAACAGAAGGAGGATGCGGCGCATGAGGAACGTCAGGAAGCGACGGGGACGGTGAGGCCGGGAGTCTCAGGGTTCCAGAACGAAAAGATGCGTTGGGCGGAATGAACGGTGCCGTCATAATCGACGTGCACGCGCATCTTGCCGCGAACCATGCCGCGCGTCGAGAAAAGGAGGTTGCCCCATTCGACGTCCCACCCGCCGTTGCCCGTGGAAATCGCCCGCGCCATCGGCCAACGGTTATTCCGGAGGAAAAGCTGGACCTCCATCGTGGACATGCTGGCCCGGATGGGGAGTTCTTCGCCGGGCATGGGGACCGCCGCCCGCGCGAAGCGCTTCCCGCGGAAGAGGTCGAGATCGTAGCGCTTGTAAATTTTGCCGCCCGCATCGGGACAGACCACCGTCCACGTGAAGGGATTCCCGGTGGACGGAATCGTGATGGCGCCCGGCACGTCGACAAGCTTGGCCGCGTAGGCCTTGCCGGAAATGGCCATGCACATGTAGAGCGCCCATCCAATCCACACGGGGCGGGTTCCCCGCCAGCCGCGTTCGCCCTTGAAATGCACCCACGCCAGGCCGACCACCATGATGAACATGGGGATCAAGGTCAAACCCACCATGAGATCGGCGGAGTATTCCTTCACGGAGAACGGCGAGAACAGAGGTACGCCGAAGGCCGTGAGGTAATCGCAGACCACGTGCGCGATGATCGGCAGGCTGTACTGACCGGCGCGCTCGCGGAACGAACCTTTGTCCCACCGCGCAAAGGCCCAGGCGAAGAAGACCGCCTGGAGAACAATACCGATAAGAGAGTGCGTGATCCCGCGATGCTGGACGATCCAGGCCCAATTGGTGCCGAGTCCATTGAAGACAACATCGAGGTCGGGCGCGCTTCCGAGGAAGCACATAATCCAGAAGCGGCGCTTAGACGTGCCGGCGGTTTTGGCGGCCATGCCGCCCACCAAGCAATGCGTTAACGGGTCCATCGAGTCTGATCCTTGGGGGAAGGTTTCGCCGCAGGCGGGTTAAATCGTTTGACTGTCTTATCAAATCCGAGGCCTTTCAGCCAGATCGTCGTTGTTTGTCGCCCTGTTTCCATGATGAACCGCCGCAACGAGGGTGTCTTACCGAACAAAGATACCCCCAAAAGCCCCAGAATCAAGGAATTTCCAATGGCAATCAGAATCGTGGAGAGGAAAAATCCAACCACCTTCAAATCACTCTGCTGGCCGTGCAGGGCGGCGAACGTCAGGGAAAAATGAAAGGCCAAGGTGAAGCCGAGCAGGATCTGGAACGTCGGCAGGACCTGCGGGGGGTTCCACCAGTGGCGCGCCGCCGCGTAAAGCAGGACGACGATGATGGCGTAGAACGGAACCACGTAGGGCGAAAGGGCGATGAACGCGTTCGACTTGCTGAGCTGGACTTCGCCGTCCTTCGATCCGGTTTTAATGGAGTGGATCTTGGCGCCGGAGAGTAGGCCCGACACAGCATGGGTCAGTTCATGGCCGATGATGTAGAGGCGCATCGGGCGGGAGATGAGGCGTTCGACACCGATGTAAAGGAGTATGCCCGCGAGGTAGAGCCACCAGGAGCGGTAGCCTTCGGCGGCGACGGACGCGGCCATGCTGGCCACCTGATGAACCAGGACCCAGAGAAGCGGAAGGAGCGCGATCGCGATGGCCCAGCGGGACAGCCTTTGAATCCCCCGCTTGAACGCCCGCATTTACTCGAACATCGTGTCTTCGAACGGAATGTTCTGGGCCCGCAATTCCTGTTTCCACTGCTCAAGAGCCTGCGGCGCCTTCACGCGCGCCTCACGCACCCAGCGGGAATTCGGCGGACTAAAAAGCTCGTAGGTGTCTTTGTACCACTGATAGGCATATTTGAGCGACGACTCGCCCATCGCGAAATCGCGGTCGAACTCGAGCGCGTCGAGCCGGCGTCGGTATTCTTTGTCGGCGATCGTCTTGTCCGCGAGCTGGTGATCGATATCGGCCCGGCCGGCAGCATAAACGTCATCGAAATGTTTCTGCTTGGCGACCGGGTCCTTGGCCCACTGCATGTAGCGCTCGGCCTGATTGTAGGACTCATGAGCGCGCGCCACGACGTCGTGGTAGATCAACGCATAAACGCCAAGGACGCCGAGCAGGACAATGGCCGTGTTCTGAAACCAGCGTCGCTTCCATAGCGGCGACGGAAGGGCGGGGAGCTCGTCCGATTCGAGAGCGACGGCGGTATTCAAATGCTCGTGTCGATCGGGCCGCGCTTCACGACGGATCGCACGTCGACCACCTTGTTCTGGTGGTTCACCTGGATGAAGCGGGGTTTGAGTTTTCGGGCTTCGGCCTCTGACATGAGACCCATGGACATGATGATGACTTTGTCGCCGGGAACGCCCAGACGGGCCGCGGCGCCGCGCAACGCGATGACGCCGGAATTCTTCGCGCCTTTGATCACGTAGGTTTCGAAACGCGCTCCGTTGGCGACGTTGGCGACGAGAACCATCTCGAATTCGAGGAGATCGGCGGCCTTCATGAGTATCTCGTCGATCTCAATGGACCCCTCGTAATCGGGCTGAGAAGCGGTGACGGTGGCGCGGTGAATTTTCGAACGGCACAGACGGCGAAGCATCGGGGCATCATCCTTCGGAAAACGCGGGTCGGCGAACGTCGCCGTAGGGGATCGATGGTAGCAGAATTGACCGGGCGGGAAAAAGGCGGGAGCTAGATCCGGAGCTGTGTGGGCGCTTTTTCAACGTCGTTAAGCGCGTTGTCGAGGCGGGTGGCTTCTTCGGCACGACCGGTCGCGCGAAGGTCGATGGCGACGGCGCGGCCCTTGGCGATGGCCGAGGCGAGCGCTTCCCGCTCAAGCTTCACCTTGCTGCGCAGGCCCGCGAGCGCCTGG
>JBBRXR010000163.1:0-4935 GCA_038238485.1 Elusimicrobiota bacterium
CTTTTTTCTCGGGATCTGGTTTCTTTCGCAGGCGGTCGCGGGCATGGGTCAATTGACCGCCCAGGCCGTTCGCGGCGACACGGGCGGCGTCGCGTGGTTCGCGCACGCGGGCGGTTTCCTGTCGGGCTTTCTCGGCATCTTTCTTTTCCGACGGCGCTGACGCGCCGGCGTCCCACCACAACCACCCTTCCGAATGCGGCCGCACGAGCCGCGCGCGCCACGGCGGTGCCGATTCACGGCTTTCTCCCGCCGTTTCGACGAGCACCTCCGGCCGCGCGCGTTTGATGAGGTCCGGGCTCCACACGGCGTCGGGCGCGAAGCGGGCCTGAACGGCGGCGAGCGTCCCGCGTCGCTCAAGAATGGCGCCCTGCGTTTCAAGTTCAATGCGATGGCCAAGCAGGACCGCGCGGCCGGCCCGTTCGATCCACACCGGCGTCTCGCCCGCGTACGATGTCGCGGGCAAGACGTGGAAGGCAAAGCCATTCGCCTCAAAGGAGGCCCCGGGGGCCATCGCGGTCGAGGCGATGATCCGGTCGACGGCGGTCTGCCGGGTGAACGCGGCCACGTCGGCGCTGGTGACGCGCGGGTCGGTGATCACGACGGCGTCGATACGCCCGACGCGCGCGACCGCAAGAAATGGCATGAGCGTTCGCTCCGATGAGTCGGCCGGGTCGCACGGGCCGGGATTAACGACAACGGCGTGCCGATGCTGGTCGATCAAAATGGCCGTGAAACGCGGCCCGACGTCCACCCACGCGACGCCCCAGTCGCGCACGGTGAACGGCGGCGGCGCCCATCCCCGAACGAAAATGACGAGAAGCGCCGACGCGATGGTGGCGCGCGCGAGCCAGGATCGGAAGGCGTACGGCGCGGCGAGGCAGAGCGTGTAGAAGGCGGCGACGCCCGCGAATGACGGCATCGGCAGCCAAACGGCGGGTCCGAGCGCGGCGAACCATTCGGCCGTGCGCGTGAGGAGCGCGGCATAGGCGGACGCGCCGATCGCGGCGCCGCGCGCGGCGAGATCGAACACGAAGTGCGACGAGAGGGCGTCGAGCCCCGCCAGCGCGAGCCCGAGCGCGAGCCCGATGCCCGCCAGCGGCACGATGACGAGGTTCGCGGCCAGGCCCCACGGCTGAACGCGGTGGAAAACGCCCGCCGAAATCGGCAGGAGCCAGAGATGCGCGATCAATCCCGCCGCCAGCAACCGCAGCGGCCAACGGACCCAGCCCGGCCGACCCGACACCCATGGCTCGATGCGCGGCAGGTGATGCATGAGCCCCAGCACCGTCACGAACGACATCTGGAAGCCCACATCGAAGAGACTGGGCGGGTTCGTGGCGAGGCGCGCCAGCGCGGCGACGGCCAGCGCGTGCACCGGGCGATCCTCGCGCGCGAAGGCGTAAGCGGCGATCGCCACTGTCGCCATCGCGCCCGCCCGCGCGATCGGGGCGTCGCCGCCGACCACCAGGACGTAGCCCCAGACGGCGGGCAGGCCGCTCACGAGCGCCGTGCGTCGCGGCACGCCGAATGCCGCCGCCAGGATCAACCAGCCCGCGAGGATGAAGCCGACATTGGAGCCCGACGCGACCAGCACATGCATCGTGCCCGACTCGATGAACGCACGGCGCACGCTCGGGTAGAAGCGCGGGCGTTGGCCCACCGTGAGGCCGGCCAGGACGATGGCCCGCTCGGGCGGCATGCGCCTCTCGAAGGCGAGGGCGACCGCGTGGCGAAGCCGCCAGCCCGCCGCGTCCCATCGCTGCGCGCCCGAGGGCCCGAGGGATTCGAAACCGGTTTCGCCCGCGTAGACCATCGCGTGGATGCCGTGCGTGGCGAGATAGGCGCGGTAGTCGAACGCTCCCGGGGAGCGCGCGGCCTCGGGCGCGCGGACGCGACCGAACGCCCGGACCCGTTCGCCCGGCCCGGCCTCCGCGCTCGTGGCCCCGATCACGTGGAGAAGCATTCGGCCCTGGACCGACACCGCGTGTTGCCCGGCCGGGGCCAGCGTTTCGGTCTCGACGATGTAGACGCACCCGGACGGCCGCAGGTCGGGCGGCTCCACCACCACGCCGATCACGGCCGACGGCGTGCCTTCGAACCGGACGGGATCCAGCGCCGAGGCGCGGGTGAGCCTCCCCGCGCGATCCAGCAGCAATAAGGAGGCCGCCAGGCCCGCCAAGATGAGGATGGCGGGTCGGCGAAACACATAAAGGGACGGAAATCGGCGAAATTCAAGCGCCAACGCGTCGATAAAACCACGAACGAGGAGCAACGGCATCTTCCTGGGGGGAGGACGAGGTCCCGGCGACCGGGGGGACCTGAGGAGGGGCTCAAAGTAGCATGGCGGGTGCCGATTGACAATCACCGAGCGCTGTTCTATGGTGGGCCCTACAAATCTCGTCGGTAGATCGACGAACTTTTCCTCCGAGGAACTCTCCCGTGGCCATCAAATTCGGTACCTCCGGCTGGCGCGACATCATCGCCGACGGCTTCACTTTTCCGAACCTTCGCATCTGCGTTCAGGCAATCGCCGAGCAGATTTATAAGGACAAGAACCATAACAAGCCCATCGTGGTTGGCTACGACACGCGCTTTTTCTCCGACGTTTTCGCCGAAGAAGCCGCCAAGATCCTCGCCAACAACGGCTACGAAGTCCGCTTTAGCGACCGCGACGTTCCCACGCCCGTCGTCGCCTTCCACATCCTCACGGCGCAGGCCGGCGCCGGGCTCAACATTACCGCGAGTCACAACCCCTATACCTACAACGGCCTGAAGTTCTCCACCGCGTGGGGCGGCCCCGCGCTTCCCGAAACCACCAAGGCGATCGAGACGCTCTGCACGATCATCAAGGAAGAGGAAGTGGCGGTGAAGTCCAAGTCGAAGGACCACATGAGCGAGAAGCTCGTGCGCCGCGAAAGCTTTCGAGAGTCCTACCTCAAGCAGATCAAGACGCTCATCGATGCGCCCACCTTCAAGAAGGGCAAGCTTAAGATCGTCGTTGATTGCTTCTGGGGCACCGGACGCGGTTACCTCGCGGAGATGTTGCGCGAGCTCGGTTGCGACGTGGAGGTCATCCATGAAAACCGCGACCCGCTCTTTAACGGCCGCGGTCCGGATCCGTCGACGGAAGGCCTGGCGGATCTTATCGCCGCCGTGAAGAAACGCAAGGCGCACCTGGGCCTGGCCACCGACGGAGACGCGGATCGTTTCGGCGTCGTCGACGCCGACGGCACCGTCATCGCCGCCAACGACATTCTCGCTTTGCTCACCCGTTACCTTCATCAATCGCGCGGTTGGAGCGGCGTCGTCGCGAAGAGCGTGATGACCACGCACGCCATTGATGCCGTGGCCCGCAAATACGGCCTCACACTGAAGGAAACCCCGGTGGGCTTCAAGCACATCGGCGAAGTGATGAAGGAATGCGACTCCATTTATCCGTCGACCGAAGGCGAGTTCGTCTGCGGCGCGGAGGAGTCCGGCGGCTTCACGATGCGCGGACATGTGCCGGAGAAAGACGGCATCCTTGCCTGCCTGCTCGTGGCGGAGATGGCCGCGTCCACCGGCCAGACCATCAAGGCGCAGCTGAAAGACCTTCATGCCGACGTCGGCACCTTCCTCTCGCGGCGCCTCAACATCACCGCCACGCCCGAAATTGTCTCGGCCCTGCGCGACCAGTTCGCCACGAAGCCGCCGACCCAGATCGACGGTATGAACGTCCATCGCATCGTGGACATCGACGGATTCAAGTTCATTTTTCAGGGTGGTTCGTGGCTGGGGGTCCGCTTCTCGGGCACCGAGCCGATCGTCCGCGTGTATCTCGAAGGCTCGTCCGAAGAGCAGCTCGAGCGCCTTCAGAAGGCCGGCGAGTCGCTCCTGGCGGCGGGCCGGTCGAAGAACGGCGCGTCCAAAAAAAAGGCGGCCGCGGTCCACTGACCTTCTCGCCTTCGGCTGTCCCTCGGAATTTGGTACGATGGCGCGTCGCACGAGGAGAAATAACCGATGGCCGTTTTATCCAAATCCGGGGGGAGCTCCGTGAAACCGTATAGCGTTCGCCAGAAGGGCAAGGCGAAAAGTCCCTGGGTGGTTGGACATCGTGGCGCCATGGGCCACGCTCCTGAAAACACCATGACCTCCTTCGAAGAGGCCGTTGAGCTCGGAGCCGACATGCTCGAGTTCGATGTCCGTCTCACCAAGGACGCCGTCCCGGTCATCGTCCACGACGCCAACCTCGACCGCACCTCCAACAAATCTCTCAACGTCGCCGAGCTCAACGTGAAGGACCTGCTCGCCCTCGACGCCGGTTCCTGGTTCGACCTCCGCTTCGCGGGCGAACGCATCCCCCGTCTCGCCACGCTCCTCAAGTGGGCGGGCAACAAGAAAAATAAGGCGGGCGAGCTTCTCTCTTTCTTCGTCGAGCTCAAGGTAGATGGTGACGAGTCCCGCCGCGAAGAGCTCATTCGCGCGGTTCTCAAGGAACTCCAGGAATATAAGGTCATCAACCGTTCGGTGGTGATCTCCTTCGACGAACCCTGCCTCGCGCTCTGCCACAAGATTTCTCCGACCACCGCCACGGGCTTCCTTTACTCCGACTTCCTTTATGACGCGCTCGATCGTGCCAAGGCCCTGAAGGTGAACCATCTTCTTCCGCGCAAAGACCGCGTGACGGGCGACCTCGTCACCGACGCGCACGACAACGGCATGGCCGTCATGGCCTGGACCGCCGACCGTCTGGACGAGTTCCGCAAACTGGTGGTTTGGGGCGTCGACGCGATCGCCACGAACTATCCCGATCGCCTGATCGAGTTCTACGACCGCTAGTCGCTGACGCAACCGCCCCGCGGTCGCACCCCAATCATGCCGTTCTCCACGTCCCAACGCCTCGACGCCGTTCGCGCGCTTGCTTTTGACCTCGGCTTCGACCATTGCTCCCTGGCC
>JBBRXR010000164.1:0-4925 GCA_038238485.1 Elusimicrobiota bacterium
ACCTTGCCGATCTCCTTCTCGAAAAAGGCTACGAAGTTCACGGCATTATCCGCCGGGCCAGCACCTTCAACACCGCCCGCATCGACCATCTCTACGCCGATCCGCACATCAATGGCGTAAAGATGTTTTTGCATTACGGCGACCTTAGCGACTCGGTAAATTTGGTGAAGTTAATTTACGACCTAAAGCCGGACGAGATCTACCACCTCGCCGCGCAAAGCCATGTTCGGGTGAGCTTCGACATCCCGGAATACACCTCTGACGTCACCGGCCTCGGCACGATTCGCATCCTCGAAGCGATCCGCGAGACCGGCATTCGCTCGCGGTTTTATCAGGCGTCGAGCAGCGAGATGTTCGGCAAGGTCCAGGAAGTTCCGCAGACTGAGACGACGCCTTTCTGGCCGCGCAGCCCCTATGGCGTCGCGAAGGTTTTCGCCTACTGGGCCTGCGTGAATTACCGCGAAGGCCACGGCATCTTCGCGAGCAACGGAATTCTCTTCAATCATGAGTCGCCGAGACGCGGTCCGACCTTCGTGTCGCGCAAGATCACGATGGCGCTCGCGGAAATCGCCGCCGGCCGCCAGAAAGACCTTTTCCTCGGCAACCTCGACGCGAAACGCGACTGGGGCTTCGCCCCGGAGTACGTCGAGTGCATGTGGCGCATGCTCCAGGCGAAGAAGGCGGACGATTTCGTCATCGGCACCGGCGAGAGCCACACCGTTCGAGAGTTCCTCCAGGAAGCCTTCGGCTACCTGGGCCTCGACTACCGAAAGTATGTGAAGATCGACCCGCGCTACTTTCGTCCGACGGAAGTTAACGCGCTTCGCGCGAAGGCGACCAAGGCGCACGTGAAGCTCGGCTGGAAGCCGCGCGTGACCTTCAAGACGCTCGTTCGCATCATGGTGGACGCCGACCTTCAACTCGCCGGCCGGGACTATCCGGGAGAGGGGCTCGCTGCCCTCAGGAAGGCGGGGATTTCCTGGACCTCGGGGTTGATGCCGTCCACGGTCCATGCCGACTGAGGCGCTGGCCGCCAAAAAAATTCTCGTCACCGGTGGCGCCGGTTTCCTCGGCCGCCAGGTTGTGGCCGCGCTGGAGCGCCGCGGTTGTAAAAGCATCATCGTCCCGCGCCGCGTCGACACCGACCTCACCGATTCCGCGTCCACCCGTCAACTTTTCTCCACCGCCAAGCCCGACGTCGTGATTCATCTTGCCGCCGAAGTGGGCGGCATCGGCGCCAACCAGCAGAACCCCGGCCGTTTCCTGTACGCGAACATGATGATGGGGGCGAACGTCATCGAAGAAGCCCGGCGCGCGGGAACCAAGAAGGTGACCGTGATCGGCACCGTCTGCGCTTATCCGAAGTTCACGCCCGTCCCGTTCAAGGAAGACGACCTCTGGAACGGCTACCCCGAAGAGACCAACGCGCCCTACGGCCTGGCCAAGCGCCTGATGCTCGTGATGGGCCAGGCCTATCGCCAGCAGTACGGCCTCAACACCATTTACCTCCTGCCCGCCAACCTTTACGGTCCACACGACAACTTCGACCTCCAGACGTCGCACGTTATCCCCGCGATCGTCCGCAAGTGCGTGGACGCCGTGCGCGCGAATCAGGGGGAAGTCGCGTTGTGGGGGACCGGCGAGGCCAGCCGCGAATTTCTTTACGTCAGCGACGCCGCTGAAGCCATCGCGCTGGCCACCGAGCGCTACGATGGCAGCGATCCGGTGAACCTCGGTGTGGGCAGCGAAGTGAAGATCCGCGAACTGGCCCAGTTGATCGCCAAACTCACGGGCTTCAAGGGCCGGATCAAGTGGGATTCCGGGAAGCCGGACGGCCAGCCCCGCCGCTCCCTGGATGTGTCCCGGGCCAAACAGCTTTTCGGGTTCGAAGCGACCACCGCGTTGCGCGACGGACTCCAGACCACGATCGAGTGGTACCTCAAGTCGTTCTGATATACTTTTCCTCAGGAATAAAATGAAAAAGCCTCGTTCATACGACGTTATCGTCATCGGCGGATTCGGCCACGTGGGCCTGCCGCTCGGCATCGTTCTTGCGCACAAGGGCTTCACCGTGGGCCTGCTCGACACCGCCAAAGGCCCGCGCGCCATGATCGAAAGCGGCCGCATGCCCTTCATCGACATCGGAGCCGAGCCGCTCCTGAAGAAAGAAATCGGCAAGCGCCTGTTTGTGTGCGACGGCATCGAGGACATCCAGCGCGCGAAGGACATCATCGTCACCATCGGCACGCCGGTGGATGAATACTTGAACCCCAAAACCGCCGCCGTCCTCGATCTGTTCGAATCCCTTTCCCCGATGTTGACCGCCAAGCACTGCGTCATCCTTCGCAGCACGCTTTTCCCTGGGACGATGGAATCGCTGCGCAGCGCGCTCTCGCGCCGCCGCATCAAGTCGCTCCTCGCCTATTGCCCGGAGCGCATCGTCCAGGGCGACGCCGTGCACGAGCTTCAGCATCTGCCCCAGGTCATCTCCGGTTTCACGCCCGCCGCCATCCAGCGGGCCAAAAAGCTCTTCTCGAAGCTCGGTGTCGAGACGCTGCCGGTGAGCGTCACGGAAGCGGAACTCGTGAAGCTGTTCTCGAACGCGTGGCGCTACATCCAGTTCGCCATCACCAACCAGTTCTTCATGCTCGCGCAGGAAAGAGGGGCCGACTACGACCGCGTGCTGCACGCGATGAAGCACAAGTACGAGCGCAACAAGAGCCTGCCGACGCCCGGCTTCGCCGCGGGCCCGTGCCTGCTCAAAGACACGATCCAGCTCGCCGCCTCCTACGGCAACCGCTTCCAGCTTGGTCAGGCCGCGATGAACGTGAACGAGGGCCTTCCGAATTTCGTCGTCGAGCAGCTGCTGCCTGCGGTCGCGGGAAAAACCGTCGGCATTCTCGGCATGGCCTTCAAGGCCAACGTCGACGATACGCGAGACTCCCTGTCGTTCAAGCTCGCCAAGATCCTCAAGTTCAAGGGCGCCCACGTGATCTGCTCCGATCCGTATGCGAAAGACTCGTCGTTCCGCTCGCTCGAAGAGACTGTGAAGGAAAGCGACATCCTGGTCGTGGGCGTGCCGCACGGCGTCTACCGCCGCCTCAAAATCCCGAAGGGGAAAAAGGCCGTGGACATCTGGAACGTCCTGCCGGTGAAGGGCTAGCCCCGGCGCGTGCGAATCGCCTGCGTCGTCAGCGACGTTCCCTATCCGCGGCACGACCGCCCCGGCGTCACCGCCGTCAATGTCATGCTTCACGAACTCCTGTCCGCCGTCGGACGGCAGGGGCATTCCCTCTCGCTGCTGCCTGTTTTCAGCCGGTTCCGGAAAGTGGGTTCGCTGACCGACGACGAACGAAAGCGGTTCGAGGAGTGCCGCGGCGAAGGCATGAACGTCCTCGATCCGGTTTTTCCGTCCCAGTTTCTTCCGCCTCAATCCGAACCGTCGCTCGTCGGCCGGGCGGTCCGCGCGGCCGGGCGTCTCGTCAGGACGCCGAAAATTGAAGATTTCTATCCGGCCATCCGCGCCGCCGCGTCGGTCGAGAAGTCTCTCAACGCCGTGAGCCCCGACGCTCTCCTCACGGTCTGGAGCGCGGAGGGTGTGGCGGCCACGCATCACTATCAAGGCGCGCCGCGCGTGGTGTATCACGGCGACATCGACCCGCAGGTCCGGCGCGCGCGTTTCGCCGAGCCGCAACTTTTTGACGGTGTGGACGGCTATCCGTTCTGGACCGAGTTCAACCGCCGGCAGGAAGCGGCGGCGCTCGAGACGGTGCACTGGCAGTTGATGAAGAAGGCCGACTGCATCGCCAACATCACGGCGAGCAACGCGGCGTACTACACGAAGCTTGGCCATCCGCGCTCCATGTACGCCCGCAACACGTGGATCGACGCGGGTCGCCGCGCGGCCCCCAAGGTGCCCAAGGAACCGGTCAAAATTGTTGGCCACTTCGGCTACCTCGACCGCACGGGTTCAACGTTTGGCCTTCGGTTTCTCCTGGACGTCCTGCCGGAGCTCGAGCGGGAAATGGCGGGCATTGATTATGAAGTGCACGTCATCGGCGGCGGGCAGCCCGCGCCGGGCCTGCGCGCGCGGCTGAAGCACCCGCGCCTGAAGGTGCGCGGTTTTGTGCCGGACCTGGATTCGGAACTCGCGGAGGCGGCGGCGGTGATGATGCTCAACAACGCCGGCCCGTATCAGGCGGCGTTCACCCGACACATCGTCACCTGGTCGCTGGGCGGCGCGCTCGTCGTGCATGAGAACAGCCGCCGAGCGATTCCCGAGATCACGCCGGAGGTGAACGCTCTGACGGGGACGACGGCGGCCGACGTGGCGCGCGCCGTGAAGCGGGCGGTGACCGACATGGCGTTGAACGGCCGCCTGCGGGACGAAGGACGGGCGACGTACGAAAAATTTTTCAGACCTGACACCGTGGCGGCGACGCTCGACGGCGAAATCAGGCGCTGCGTGGAGGAACGTTGATGTCGAAGAAGATCCTGGCGTTGGGTGGTTGCGGCTTCATTGGGTCGTATGTCGTGAAGCGGCTTCTCGAGGACGGTCACAGCGTGACGGCCGTCGATAATTTTTCCAAGTACGGAGACCTCACCCATCCGTTTTTTAATCACAAGTCGTTCAAGCTGATCCGCAAGGACGTCCGTGAGCTGGCGCCCGCCGAGTACAAGGGTTTCGACATCGTCCTCTGCTTCGCGGCCCTCATCGGCGGCATTCGTTATTTCCACAAGATCCCCTACAAGATCGCGCGCGACAACACGGAGATCATGGTGAAGTCGATCGACGCGACGCTCGAGGCCGCGCCGGAAGCCACCTACTATTACTTCTCCTCATCCATGGTCTACGAGCGCATGAACCGTCCGGTCACGGAGATCGACGCGCTCCAGCAGCCGGTGCCGATCACGAACTACGGCAT
>JBBRXR010000165.1:0-4914 GCA_038238485.1 Elusimicrobiota bacterium
CGTGTTTCTCCCTGGCTCCCCGCCGCGTCAATCAGCGCCGCGGGCGAACCGCTGCGCCCCGATGAGTTGTCCTACGGGCGTTCCGTCGGGCCGGTAACGTTCGATCGGAGGACCTCGACGACGATCCAGCTCTTCCTGACCGACCGCAGCAGCGCCCTCTCCGTTCTGATCGCCCAGACGCCCGAGGGCGTGGTGGTCCGGCCGCAGGGCAACGCGTCCCGCATCGCCAACAAGCCGAGCGTCATGCTCCGTCCGGGTCAGACGGTCTACGTCGGCGCGTCGCCGGCTGCGACCATTCAGCTGACGCAGACGGGATCGCGGACCATTTCGCGTTTCCATATCGCCATTGAAATGGATGCGCGCGGCCGCGTGACCATTCGTGACCTCTTCGCCCGTAACGGCGGCGCGTTTGAGATCCGCAGCACGGCGCCGCAGGCGTATCAATCACAGGACGACGGGATCGACGAGGCGTTCATCGAACATCACACGTCGATGGAAAGCCGCTCGATGACCGACCGGTCGCTTCGTAACTTCAATCTGGACGACCTCGTCGGCGGGCCCGAAGATGCCTTCCGCCGCAAGCTCCGGCCGGAGGAAATGGAACTGCAGACGGACCGCGTCGCCGAACTCGATGAGCGCAAAGACCGGGACGGCCTGCCGGAAGATAAAAAAGCGGAGCTCGCCTTCATTCGCGCTTTCCTGCCGATTCTTCTTGGGAAATCGCTCGACGCCAGCCAGACGCCGGCGTGGAGAGACAAAGCGGCCTATCTCTTGCAGAGCCTCATCAACGAAGCCTTCGTTTTGACAGTCCCGGCGAGGGGAGAAGTGGCCTTCGCCGCGGAAGCGCTGCCTGTGTCGATCAGCCTGACCGGCCGCGGCCTGCGCGCCGAGCCGATGGCGCGCGTGTCCGATACGATCGTGACCCACTGGCTCGCGCCCGACGACGCGTCCAATCCGCTTCGCGTGGCCGTGAACACGTCGCCGGACGGAAGCCTTCTGACCCTCAACGTGCAACGCGCGGCGGGGCCTCAGATTTATATCGACGTGCCGGGCGACAACAAGCTTCGTCTTTCCCAAGCGGTTGGCGTGGACGTCGCGTTCCTTCCCAGCCTGCGTCTGATCCAGGAAGGAAACCGCGAGGTGGTCCTCAATAATCTGACTGTCAACGTCCGCTACAGCGACGGCACGGCGCGCGTCTTTACCGCGACGCTGGATCCCGACGCGGCCACGGTCCTGTTCACCGAGCGTGGAACCAAAGCCGCTCCGGCGCCCCGGGCTGCCCTCCCGACGGTCGAGCCCGCCACACGGTCGGAAGGCCGCGCCGAAATCGAGAGGCAAGTGGATGCGCTCGGCGGTCTCGTGCTGGTGTTTAACCGCGCCGACATTGAGGCGGGGTCGCCGCGCGCCAACGCGATACCCGTACGCGAACGCGACGCGAAGAGCGCGCTGCGCGACGGACGAGTCCAGGCCGTTCAGCGCCAGGGGCAGGTCTATCTTGTTTGGGCCGCCGCGGCGCCGGCGGGCGCGCAGAGCATTGCCGTCAATCCGGACGCATCGATTGCGCCCGTCTCGGAGGAAGCTTCCATTTCCATGCGCTCGCGCGTTGATCAGGCGCTCTCTATCGTCTCCGGGCGGGCCGATGTGTCGATCGTCTCGCCGAGCGTGGCGCGCGTTCGCGACCGTTTCTCGGAGGCGATCGCCGATCTCGCGGCCAATCCGGAGCCGAACCCCGCCGGCCAGCTCCGCTTCCTCCAGGACCTTGTGAACAGGCTGGCTCCGCGCACGATGAGCGCGGGCGAGCGAACGCAGATCGCCGCCGGCCTGCAGCGCCTTTTCTCCCTGCGCGTCACCGCGCACCGCTTTGACGGACGGTTGTTCGTCGTCGAGGACCAGGGCTCCGGCGAAACGATCATGGGCGTGAGCCTGCGCGATTTTGTCGGCGACAGCTTCGACAATGACCGTCCCGATTTCGAGAGCCGCGCGGATTTATTCATGGCGCTTCTCGCCGGCTGGCAGCAGCAATATGGATTTCGGGAAGAATACGGCGGCGAGGATTACGCGGCCAAACGTCAGCGCGCCGCCGCGCGTTTCACCGCGCTCGTGCCCGCGCGCCTCGCCCGGTTGGTCAATGTCGACGGCGCCCATGTTGAGATGATTTTGGCGACGGTGGAAATCCTTCGCCGCCTTCCGCTCGAAACCTTCGCGGCGACGTCCGACCTTGCCAACCGGTTGAGGGGCGGCATCGACCTGGCGGCAGGTCGCGACCAGGCCGCCCGTATCGGCCAGTACCGCGACGAAATCGGTCAGCTCGGCATTCAGCCGACGGTCTTCCAGTTCCGGGAATTTCTCGAGACGTTCCTCCACGAGTTCGGCCATGTCCTTCAGGCCAACCATCTTGCGTCCGGGTCTCGGCTGCCCGCCCTCTTCGCGCGCGCCCGGCGGAACACTTATTCAATTCCGGCACTGGGGTTCAGCGCGGAAGTCCGTCGCGGCTACATTCAGTCGGAAGAGGAGATGTTCGCCGAGACGTTCATGCATTACGTCCTGCACGGCGAACTTTTCGCCCAGGGATTTCCGGGTTACACCGCGGACCCCGCCGCCTGGCGCGCCGTCTACGCCTTCTATCGCGACAACGTTTTCGGTGGGGTCGAATACCGGGCCGGCGCGCCGGTCCAGCCCGCCGCCCCCGCGCTGCGACCCGTTGTGCCGGCAGCGACGCGTCCGCTGAGCATCCGCTATGAGCGCATCGAAGGGGAAAAGGTGACTCTCACGGATCACGACGGACCCACGAGTATTTTTATTGGCGCTTCCCAGTTCGCCATCCGACTCGACGGCCTGGGCCGCCCGGTGCTTCAGCTCGTCAAAGCCAATGGGGTCGCGGTGTCCGGCATCGATGTGCCGCTCACTATCACGGCGACGCCCATCACCATTGGCAAGAACGGCGGCAGCCTGGTGAAAGTCCCGCACAGCCAGGTCTCGCGCGCGCACGCGAAAATTTATCTCGACGCCGGCGGCAACGTGGTGATTCAGGACGCTTCTCTCAATGGGTCCGTCGTCCGGCCCTTCGGAGAACCGCTCACGCTTCCCTTCACCCGGGCGATCGGCGACTGGCTTGGCTGGGGCCGCACGAGCGCGCGCACCGAGCTCGGCCTCGCGATCCTTTTTGAAGGCGTGATCCCGCTCCACTTCCTGCCGGGATTCCTCGGCTGGCATGGCGCGACGACGCGAAACCAGCGCTTCGGGGTGGGACTCATCTGGGGGCTCGCCACCGTGGGCGCGGTCGCGGCGGCCGCCATCGCGCACGTCGCCTTCGGTGTGGATTTCACGGCGGTGTTGTCGGCGCCCGCGCTCTCTCACCTGGCGCCCCTCGGCGGCTTCTGGCTGGGCGGCATCGTCGGCCATCTCGCCTATAACATCCTCGCCCGCGCTTTCGGATGGCCAACGCTCACGCTGGACCGCGGGACAGAGCGCGCGTCTATCGAAGCGCGCGTGGGCGAGGCGTTGATCGGAGCGGCGGTGGCCGTGGCCGCGCGCAAAGGGCGGGCGAATCTCGATGATCTCCTCGGCGGCGTGGTGCCGCTCAATATCGGCCGCGCGTTTGTGGGCAACCGATTCGCGGCGGGCGTGGACCCGGCCCTCGTGAACCGCGAGGCTGTGCTGACTTATATCCGGCAGAACCTGGCCGGCCGCCTGCGCGCAGGCGACCTGTCGTTCACCGAAGCGCAGCGCGTCGTGGAAAAATTGTCGACGTGGCTCGGCGAAACCGTGCGCGTGGCGGACCGCGATATCGTGTCGGCGGCGCGTCCCGCGGACGCCGGTAAAGTGGCGGAACTGCTCGCCCGGCGGCCCGACCAAAAGAACGTGAAGGTGATTGTGGACGCCGCCGACGAAGCCTTCTTCAACGCGACGTTCGCGACGCAGATCGCGGCGGGACGGGTGCGGATCGTGCCGAGCGCGGGCGCGCTCTTCTCGGAAGGAAACAAACTCAACGCGCCGGCCCTGGAAACCGCGCTGGCCTCGGCGCTCGATGCGGCGGCCCTGAACAACGCTTTGCTCGTGCTGTCGAACGAGGTCTCATTTGAGACCGCCAATCTTTCTCCGAACTCGCCGCTGGCGTCCATCCGCTACAAAGCGCTCGAAGACCTGCTGAACAACCTGCCCGACATGAAAGTCCTGCCGCTCGGCGACGTGATTCGCGCCGCCCGCATCCTGGCCGTCCAGGCCTAGACTAAACCAGTCCCAGCAGTGCTCTAACCTTCGCCATCAAACGTGGCAAATCGAACGGCTTGGTGACGTAGCCGTCGCCGCCCTGCTGAAGGGCCTCTTCGACTTTTCCGATCTGGTTATCGCCGGACAGAAAGAGAAAAGGAATATGCGCGGTGGCGGGATTGGTCTTGAGGGTGGCGCACATGCCGATGCCGTCGAGTTGTGGCATATCGATGTCGGCGACGACCAGGTCTGGTTTCTCGGACGATGCTTTCTCCAGCCCATCGAGCCCATCCGCCGCCAGAACGGTGGCGTAGCCCGCCGCCTTAAAGAAGCGCTCGAGCATCTGGCGAATCTGAACCTCGTCGTCGACGATCAGGATCTTTTTCATCGATGGGATTATGGCAGATCAAGACGGGGCCGCAACCCCCTCTGACGCTATGCCTGGCTGGCGATCAGGCGGGCCGTTCGTTCCAGGTCGCCGAGCGCGGGGAGCGGCACGGCGCGAAGCGCGAGGTCGATGAGAATGATCGCGACCGTGCGGTAGGCAGAGGACTCCGAAAGTCCGTTAAGGTCGAGGTCGATGCCGTCGGACACGAGAAGGGCGCGCACCGACGCGCCGTCCCATTCGGAGGGGAGGTCGCTGACGCGTACCGAACGGCGCGTGCCCGCCGCCTGTGATTCGACCAGGCGAACAACCACGCCGGC
>JBBRXR010000166.1:0-4878 GCA_038238485.1 Elusimicrobiota bacterium
AAAGAGGGGAAGTATCACGTGGTTCGGAACACGGCGTTCGATCACGTCAACGGCACCTACAACTGGGAGAAAATTTACAAGGGAAAAACCACCCAGCGCACCGGCAAACTTGAGAAGCCGATGAACGACATCCTCTCGGCGTTCTTCGTCACGCGCACGCTTCCGCTCGAGCTCGGCAAGGAATACAAAATCACCGTTTTTTCTGATGAGGACGTCTATCCGCTCCTCGTGAAAGTCTCCGATAAGACCGAGAAGATCAGAGTTGGCGCCGGAAAATTCGACTGCATCCGCCTGGAGCCCACCATTCAGGGCGACGCCATTTTTAAGGCGCGCGAGGGCCGGATGACCCTCTGGCTGACCAACGACAACCGCCACATGCCCGTGCTGATCCGCTCGCGGGTGGCCGTGGGCGCGTTTGACGCCGAGCTGCAGAAGTTCAGGAACTGACAGCCCCCCCGCAAAAATGGTAGAGACTGTGATCCCGGCTCGCCGTATGTCGTTTGGGCCATGACCTTCCCACAAAATCGGTGAAAAAAAGAGTTTCGAACCAAGCATCGTCCCGTTTGCTGACCTGGGTGAACCGTTTCAGGGACATCCCGATTCTCGTCGTCGGCGACCTCATGGTGGACCGCGCCTTTCGCGGCCCGGCCGAGCGCATCTCTCCCGAAGCTCCCGTTCCCGTCGTCCACGTTCAGGACGAGTCCTGGACTCCCGGCGGCGCCGGCAACGTCGTCAACAATCTCCGCGTGCTCGGCTCTCACCCGTCGCTGGTTTCCATCCGCGGCGAGGACGCGATGGGCGACGACGTCCAGCGCGCCCTTCAGGACCTCGGCGTCGACGTCTCGGGGCTTATCACCGACGCTCACCGCCCGACCATCACCAAGACCCGCGTGTTCGCCGGCCACCAGCAGGTGGCTCGCTTCGACCTGGAGAAGCGCGGCGGCTTGTCCGACGAGGTTCACGCCGAGCTGCAGGCCCGCATCCGCGACCTTGTGCCGCGCCAGAAGGCCGTCATCATTTCCGACTACGGGAAGGGCGTGATCACGCCGGCCGTCATCCGCACCTGCCTGCGCGAGGCGCACAAGCGCAACATTCCCGTGATCGTCGACCCGAAAATCGAGCACTTCTTCCAGTACCGTGGCGTCGACTGCATCACGCCCAACACGAAAGAGGCCATTGAAGGGCTTCGTTCTTTCGCGCCGCGCACCGAGGACGAATTTAATCGGCTGGGCGAACGCATCATGAAGCGGTTGCGCAGCCGCTCGCTCCTCATCACCCGCGGTGAGAAAGGCATGACCCTTTTCGAGAAAGACCGGAATCCCGATACCATCCCCGCGTTGGCGCAGGAAGTGTACGACGTCACCGGCGCCGGAGACACCGTGATCTCCGCGTTCACGCTGGCCCGCGCCGTCGGCGCCCCCTATCCGATCGCCGCGCGCATCGCCAACGTGGCCGCGAGCCTCGTGGTGGCCAAAGTCGGCACCGCCGTGGCCTCCCGCGAAGAACTGATCGACAGGATCAAACGCCTGTGAGCCACCCCAGCGTCCTTGGCGTCATCCCGGCGCGGTTCGCCTCGGTCCGCCTGCCGGGCAAGCCGCTCGCCAACATCCTGGGCAAGCCGATGATCCAGTGGGTATGGGAATCCGCGAGCCGCGCGCTCGACCGCGTGGTCGTCGCTACCGACGACCGGCGCGTCGCCGACGTGGTGAAAGGTTTTGGCGGCGTCGCCATGATGACCCCCGCGTCGTGCCAGAGCGGGACCGACCGCATGGCCCACGTCGCGAAAAAGATCGACGCCGCGTATTACGTCAACATCCAGGGCGATGAGCCGCTGATGCATTCCGCCACCGTGCGCGGCGCTGTCGAGTTGGCCATTCGCCGCAAAGCCATCGCCACGCCCGCCATGAAGCTCATGGAAGGATTCGGCGATCCCAACGTGGTGAAGGTCGTCGTCGACAAGGACAGCCGCGCGCTTTATTTTTCCCGCGCGCCGATCCCGTTTCCGCGGGACAAAGAACTCTTTCTGCAGCCGCTCAAGCACCTCGGCCTCTACGTTTATCCGAAGGCGATGCTCCGCGCGTTCGTGGCGCTCAAGCCCACGCCGCTCGAGCGCACCGAGAAGCTCGAACAGCTTCGCGCGCTCGTGAACGGCCTCCCGATTTTTGTCTCTCTTACTCCGCACGACTCCATCGGCGTCGACACGAAGCCAGACCTTCTGGCCGTGGAGAAACGTCTTCGGATCGCGGGCGGCAAATCACGTCGGCAAGGACGGTGACATGACCAAGTACATTTTCGTGACGGGCGGCGTTGTCTCTTCGCTCGGAAAAGGAATCACGGCCTCTTCTCTCGGCCGCCTTCTCAAGGCGCGCGGGTTGAAAGTGACCATGATGAAGCTCGACCCGTACCTCAACGTGGACCCGGGCACGATGAACCCCTATCAACACGGTGAAGTCTTCGTGACCAACGACGGCGCGGAGACCGACCTCGACCTCGGCCACTACGAGCGCTTTCTCGACGTCGACATGACGAAGGACAACAACTGCACGACCGGCCAGGTCTATGACACGATCATTCAGCAGGAGCGACGCGGCGAATTTCTCGGGAAAACCGTGCAGGTCATTCCGCACGTCACGAATGAGATCAAGCGCCGCATCCGCGCGGTCGCGGGCGACAACGACGTGGTCATCGTCGAAGTCGGCGGCACCGTGGGCGACATTGAGTCGCTGCCGTTCCTCGAATCCATCCGGCAGATCCGCCTCGACGTGGGGCGCGACAACGTCCTCTACGTCCACGTGACGCTCGTGCCGTACATCAAGGCGTCCGAGGAGCTTAAGACCAAGCCGACCCAGCATTCCGTCGGAAAGTTGCGCGAGATCGGCATCGAACCCGACATCCTTGTCTGCCGGACCGAGCGCGAGCTCGGCCGCGACCTGAAGGACAAGCTGGCGCTCTTCTGCAGCGTGCCGGGCGAGGCCATCATCGAGGCGATGGACGTAAAATCGATTTATGAAGTGCCGCTGATGTTTCACCGGCAGGGCATGGACGAACAGGTGCTCATGCTCCTTCGCCAGCGCGTCGGCCAGGGCGACCTGGACGCCTGGACGAAGCTCGTCCAGACGCTCAACTCGCCCGAGGGCCACGTGACGATCGCCGTCGCCGGCAAGTACGTGGGCGTGAAGGACGCGTACAAGTCCATTTCGGAAGCGCTGCTTCACGGCGGCGTCGCGAACAAGGCCCGGGTGGAGATCCGCTGGGTCGACGTGAATTCGTCGACCCTCGAAGAAGAGCTCTCAGGCGTTCACGGCATTTTGATCCCCGGCGGCTTCGGCGACCGGGGCATTGAAGGCAAGGTCAACGCGGTCCGCATCGCGCGCACGCTCGGCATCCCGTTCTTCGGCATCTGCCTCGGCATGCAGGTCGCCTGCATCGAGTTCGCGCGCAATGTCGCGAAGTGCAAGGCCGCGCACTCCACGGAGTTCGACCCGAAGACGCCGCACCCGGTTATTCACCTCCTCGCCGAACAGAAGAACGTGAAGAACCTCGGCGGCACGATGCGCCTGGGAACCTACCCCTGCGCGCTCAACAAGGGATCGCGGTCGTATTCACTCTACGGCAACAAGGCCGTCATCCATGAGCGCCACCGGCACCGCTATGAATTCAACAATCATTACCGCGCCAAGTTTGCGAAGCTCGGGATGACCGTGGTGGGCGAGTTCCGCTCGAAGAAGCTGCCCGAGATCGTCGAGATCAAAAAGCACCCGTTCTTCGTCGGCGTCCAGTTCCATCCGGAATTTCAGTCGCGTCCGCTTCGCCCGCATCCGCTGTTTGCCGGCTTCGTGGCGGCGGCGCTCAAGAGGAGCATGGGAACCCTGTGACCCAGAAGATCGTCACGCTCGGAAAAATCCGTTTCGCCAACGACCGGCCCCTCGTGCTGATCGCGGGTCCCTGCGTGATCGAATCGGCCGATCTGTGCCTCTCGGTCGCCACGCGACTCAAGGCCGTCGCCGCGGCGCGCAAGATCCCGTTCATCTTCAAGAGCTCCTACGACAAGGCCAACCGCTCGTCGGTGGAATCGTTTCGCGGTCCGGGGCTGCGCAAGGGCCTCGAGATCCTCGCAATGATCAAGCGCAAGCTGAACGTGCCCGTCCTGACCGACGTGCATTCCGTCGAGGACGCCATTGAGGCGGGCAAGGTGGTGGACGTTCTCCAGATCCCCGCGTTCCTCTGCCGCCAAACGGACCTGCTGATCGCCGCGGCGCGGACGGGAAAGATCGTCAACGTGAAAAAAGGCCAGTTCCTTTCCCCGTGGGAGATGAAGAACGCCGTGGCGAAGATCGAATCGACGGGCAACCGAAAAATTCTTCTCACCGAACGCGGCACCACATTCGGATACAACAACCTCGTCGTCGACATGCGCGCTCTCGCGATCATGCGCACGCTCGGCTACCCGGTCGTCTACGACGCCACTCATTCCGTCCAGCTTCCGGGCGGCAAGGGCAACGCCAGCGGCGGGCAGCGCGAGTTCGTCGCGCCCCTCGCGCGCGCGGCGGCGGCGGTCGGCGTCTCGTCGGTGTTCATGGAAGTCCATCCCGACCCGGACAAAGCGCTTTCCGACGGGCCGAATTCGGTCCGTCTCTTCGACGTCCCCGCGCTCCTCGATGAGCTGCGCGCGATCGACGGCGTCGTCAAAAAATCCAAGGGGGCCTGACGTGATCTGCATCGTTTGCCAGACCGACAACAAAGACACCGCCAAGGCCTGCCGGAAGTGCGGCATTGACCTCGCGACAGCGCCGCTGTGGACGCCAAGCTGGGCGTGGCACGGCAAGGTGCTCGCCGCCATTTACGTCGTCCTCACCGTGGCCTACTTCGCCATTTCGG
>JBBRXR010000167.1:0-4875 GCA_038238485.1 Elusimicrobiota bacterium
AGCGCTACTACGGCGGCGCCTATCTCGCCCCGAACGAAACGACCGGCATCTATCGCATCTTTGGCGTCTCCAACGGAAGCTACCTCGTCATCGCCAACGCGCCGAACTTCATTCCGTCGAAAGGCTCCGTGATCATCGCGAGCAACCTGAATGGCACGGTCAACTTTCCACCGCTGTCGACAGGAGGAATGGTGACCGGGTCAATTTCAGTCCCCGGAGACTCCACGCCGCTGGACATGCTCGACGGCGTGGTGGACGGATTCTTCCCCGTTTCGATCAATGCGTGGTCTTCTTCACTCCAGACCGGATCCTACCGGCAGATCAAAGTTGCGACGGGCACGATCGGAACTCTCGCGCTTTTCAATCTCACCGGCCTTCAAAACGGAACCTACGAGGTGTACACCAATTTACCTGGCTATGAACTGGTCCCGTCCGGTCACCGGTCAGTGACGGTCACGGCTGGCATCGGTACGCTGAACTTGGTGTTCCAACCCTTCACCGGAGGCCTCTCGGGCCAGATCACGCTTCCGGGAGCGAACAGCGATTACGGCAATACCGAGATCACGCTGCGCGCCTACGACTACAATCTTGACCAGGTCTCAAACCCGACCATTTCCGGTTCGGGGGTCTACTCCTTCGCGGGCCTTGGAACGGGCTTTTACCAGCTTCGCGCCAAATACCTCGCCACCGGCTTCGTGGTCGAGAAAAACATCCAGATCGTCAACGGACTCATCGCCGCCGCGGACCTCGACCTCTCCGGCAACACGTACAGCATTTCCGGCCGCGTGAGCACGTCGGCGCGCTCGCCCTACAACATCCTGGATTTTCTCGTGAACGGTTCAACACCCACGCGCATGACCGATACTTCCGACAAGTCGATGCACAACCTTCCGGCCAACCGCATCGTGGCCGAACCGGTCAGCCGCGACAACAAAGGCGGCGGTCAGATTGACACGGACCCGTCGCACTACGATTCGCGGACTTACATCTACACCACGTATGACGCCACGACCGGCGGCTACACGCTTTCGAACCTGACGCCGGGCACATACCGGATCCATAACAACGACGAGCTCGACAACACTTTCACCAACGGCGGAGAAGTGGCCCAGGCCAGCCGCCTGGTGAAAGTGCTCACCGCGAGCGCGACGGGTCAGGACATCGAGATCACCGACGGGCTCTCCGTGAGCGGCACGATTCGCGTGGTCGACGGCAGCGCCCCAGGCCGCAACATTCGCCTCGAACTCAAGAACGCCGACGGCGTCGTGGTGGCGGGCAAAGACGTGTTCATCTCCTCGCCGTCGGCGACCTTCTCGCTCGACCGCGTTCCGTCGGGGGACTACATCCTCTCCGCATCCGACAACTTCTATCCGAAAGCCTACGCGGCCAAGGACGTGCGGGCGGTGGTCACTGGAGCGAGCATCACCAACGTGCAGATCGACCTGTTAAAGGCGTCGCGCCTGAGCGGCAAGCTGCGCCTGAAATCAGGCACGCTGCTCACGTCGCGAAACTTCGAACAGTTCGTACCGGGCGACTTCTACATCGAGGCGCGTTCGAACCCCTGGTTCAACGGCGGCTTCGCCCGCAATGTCGACCCGCTGATCGACGCAGATGGAAACTTCGCGCTCGTCACGAACCCCGGTAAGTTTGATCTTTACTTCCGCTCGGGCCAGAACCTGAGCCCGCAGGACATCTCGCAGGGCAAGAAGCAGTTCGTCCCGCTGCAGATCAGCGGAATCGACGTGGCCGCCGGCCAGACCTATGACCTCGGCGTGGTGGAACTTGTGGAAGGCACCGCGATCACCGGCACCGTGCGGAACAAGGCCGGCCAGCCCGTGCCGAACACCCTCGTTGTCGCGAACCCTTCAGGCGACGCGAACCACAACAATTCCAACGATCTCCAGTCCGTCACCAACGAGCTCGGCCAGTACACGCTTCAGGGCGTCGACTCGGCCGGCAAGCGCTTCTATGACGTGATCGCCGCGCCGCGCGACGACAACGGCCGATTCTCAGGCTTCACCGGCACGCGCTACGGCGAGGTCCGCCGCACGCAGGTGGATTCGCGCCTCACGGCCCCGGTGGACTTTATCCTCGAAGCGGCCAACGGCATCGTCCGCGGCCGTGTCATCACGCCCGACGGCGGCAACCTTGAAACGCCGTTCGACCACGACCAGGCCCCGGGCGGCGAGATCATCATGAACCGGGTCGGTACGATTCCAGCAAAGAATCCACTCGGCAACATCGAGCAGACCACGCAAGCGGATGGCGCCTTCGAAATCCGCGGTCTCGTCCCGGGCACCTATTCGCTTTGGGCACTTGGAAAGGGCTATGCCAATGGCCTCGTCAAAAACATCGTGGTCGGCAATGGCGTCACGGACATTGGCACTGTGACGCTTCAGGCGGGCTTCAAACTTTCGGGCGAGCTCCGGCGGGCCGACGGCTCTGCGCCGAGCTCATCGGATATCGACACGCTCGTGGCGGTCCGCGGCGGCTTCGAAGAACTGGTCATCGGCCAGCTCACCAAGGACGCGGCAGGAACCATCATCGGCTACCAGATCTCGGGCTTTCAGCCCAACAAGAGCTACACCGTTCTGGCGTTCGACAACCAGGACGACATCCTCGTGCTGGGGGAAGGCATCGTGGTCAACGGCGACACGAAGCGCGACTTCACGCTCGTCGACCGCCAGCCGTCGGTCCTCGCGCAGGCCACCAAGGCCTCCGATGGTTCGGTCGTGGTCCAGTTCGAGTTCACACGGGCGCTGCGCAATTCCCCGACGGACCTCGATGGCATCAACGGGCCGGACGATTCCGAGGGACCTAAAATTATTTCGCTCAAGTCCGGCAGTGGCGCGGTGAATTATCCCGTCGACTGGCTTTCCTTCGACCGCAAACGGGCCCGCGTGGTCTACGCGCCTTCCAACGAGGACTCGCGCTTCACGCTGACGGTGACCGCCGCGTTCGAAACCGTCGACCCGGTGAGCGGCCAAAACCACACCGTCGTGAAGGACTTCAATTTTTTCCTTGGCATCGGAAAGCAGAAGGAACAGAAATTCACCAATGCCGGCGGCGGCGTGGTGCAGCTCGAAGAGGACACCTCGGAGTTCTCGGCGCAGGCGGGAACCTTCGGCGCAAACGCCGACGATACCGTGAACGTCGTGTTCCGCGCGGCTGACAGCGTGACGGACCTCTCCAGCCCCGGTTCTGCTCCGTCGGTCTCCCGCGCGATGGCCGTGGCGTCGAAACTCGGCCTGATGTCCTATCCGCCGGAAATGAGCGGCGCGATCAACCGCGCGCGTGCCTCGTCGGTCACGCCGTTCGGCTCCTTTTACGACATCTTCCTTCCGGCCGGTGTCAGCCACTTCTTCCCCGAAGGAAGGGAAGCGCACCTGTGCGTGGCCTATGACGCGAACGTCGCCGATCCGTATTCGCTCAACGTCTATTATTTCAACACGTCGACCGATGAGTTCCTGCTCGAGAGCGAAAACAAGACGGTCGACACCGACAACCTGCGCATCTGCGTGAGCCTCAGCCACGCCTCGGTGTTCACGGTCCTGAACTCGAGCGCCTCGGTGATCTCGGGCGCGGGCTACACGGGCGCGCTCGACGTGATCAATTTTCCGAATCCGTTCAATCTCAAGTCAAAGGTGGTGACGCTGCAGAATCCGGGCTCCGCCAGCGCGTCGCAGACGATCAACGGCACGATGATCAAGGTGAGCGTTCCGCCGGACGTCGCGGGCGCGCTCCAGATCGAGATCTTCAGCGTATCAGGCGAGCGCGTCAAAACGATCCACGACAACATCCCGGCGGGCGGCGCGCAATATTATGTGCCGTGGGACGGCACCAACGAATCCGGCGCCAAGCTCGCCTCCGGCACTTACGTCGCCCGCATGACCATCGGCGGCGGTAACGAGAAATTCTTCAAGATGGCGGTGCTCAAGTGATGCGCCGCCTCGCTGCGCTTCTGCTGGTGGCGTCGCTGGCCTTCCCGGCAGGCGCTTCCGCTGCCAATTCCAAGGTGGGAACGAGCGGCGCCCAGTTCCTCAAGATCGGCGCCGGTGCGCGTTCGACCGCGATGGGAGACGCGTTCACCGCTGTTTCCGATGACGTGAACGCGGTTTACTTCAACCCGGCCGGCCTGAGCCAGCTCAAGTCCGCGGAGCTCACGGCGATGCACACGCAGTGGTTCCAGGGGATCGATTACGGCTTCGGCGCCTTCGCGCTCCCAACCGCCGCGGGCACGTTCGCCATCTCCGCGGCCACGCTGGAGACGGCCGACATCCAGAAACGGGGCCTGGACGAGTCCGACCAGGGCTCCTTCACGGATTTAGATTCCGCTTACGCGTTGTCCTACGGGGGACGCCTCAGCGAGACGCTTTCTCTCGGCGCCACCGCCCGGCTCGTCCGCGCGCAGATCGACAGCGCCTCGGCCAGTTCCTGGGGCGGCGACGTGGGCGTCCTGAAAAAATTCAGCGGATCGCCGTACACGGTGGGTCTCGCCGCTCGCCACTTCGGTCAGGAAGTCAAATTTCACGATACGGGCGACCCGCTGCCCTTCGTGATCGATGGCGGCGCGGCCGGCCGCTTCGTTAACGATCACCTGCTTCTATCTCTGACGCTCAGCCTGCCGCGCGACAACGACGTCCAATATGCCGCCGGCATGGAGTGGGCGGAGCGCCACGCGGATGGTTTCCGCTACGCCGCGCGCGCCGGTTACCATTCGCTCGGCACCGATGCCAAGGGCGCATCGGGTTTGTCCGTGGGCGCAGGCGTCGGCTACCCCCGACTCGACCGCGATTTAGCCTGGGTGCCCAAGGGCGACCACGGCAACACGTTACGATATGCGGTCCTCTTACACATCTAAGATCAGCATCCGCC
>JBBRXR010000168.1:0-4865 GCA_038238485.1 Elusimicrobiota bacterium
CATCGCGAAGAACGCGGCGAACCCGGACTGGCGCCAAGCCGCCCTGGACCGCGCGAAGACGCTTCGCAGCGAAGCTCAGTAACGACGTAAGACAAACCCTGGAGGGTTAACACAATGCTTAGAGAGTTGGGATTTATGGGGATTTTAAGAGTCAACCCCGCCATCATCAGCGTGCTGCTCGGCTTCTCCGTGCTCCTGGTGGCGTTTCTGGTTGAACGCGCCTGGTTCTATCTGGCGCACGCGGGCTGGAGCGATGAGTTCTGGCACAGGTTGAAGGCGAGCGTCCAATCCGGGCGCCTCCATGAGGCGCGGGCCATGTGCTCGCAGAGCAAGAATGTGTTCGCGCAGGTCTTCCACGTGGCGATCAGCTCCACGCACCTGACGCGTGCCGACAACGAAGACCTCATGCAGATCGCCAAGGACAATCAACTCGACAAGCTGCGCGCGAGACTCGGTCTTTTCTCGACCTTCTCGTTCATTTCGCCGCTCGTCGGACTCCTCGGAACGGTCACCGGCATCATGCAGTGCTTCTCGGACCTGAGCAAATCAGGATCGGGCGGCGCGAACATCGTGGCGGCCGGTATCTCCGAAGCCCTCGTGGCGACGGCGGCTGGCATCGTGGTCGCCGTTCCCGCGGCCATCTTCTACAACTACTTCACGTTCAGACTCCGGGCCATCGGCTCCAAGATGAACAACTACGCCCACGAGCTGATCATCCTCATGTATGGCGGCGAAGAGACCGGGGACAAGCCGGCGCAGCCGAAACCGAGTGAGATCCGTGCAAAGTTCGTCCACTAATCCCGACGAGGCGGGGGAAGTCAGCGAGATCAACATCACGCCCCTGGCGGATGTCACTCTCGTCCTTCTCATCATCCTCATGCTGCTCTCGCCGCTGGCGATGCAGTCGATGATTCAGGTGCAGGCCTCTCAGGCCGTCGCCACGAAATCGGCCGCCGTCACCGAGAAGCCGCTCTTCGTCGACATCACGACGGCCGGATTCACCGTGAACAGTCAGAGCATGTCCACCGAGCTCGAGCTCTTCCGAACCCTCCAGCGGAATCTCGTCGGGAAACATGACAAGACGGTTCTCGTGTCCTCCGCCGCCGACGTGCGGTATGAAAACGTGGTGCGCGTGCTGGATCTGGTCAAGCAGAGCGGCGCCAGCAGCCTTTCCCTCGTTCCCAGAAAGAAAGAGGTACCGAGCACATGAAGAAGCAACAGACCTACGACGAGCCGATCGCCGGCGTCAACATCGTCCCGATCATTGACGTCACCCTCGTGCTGCTGGTGGTCCTCCTGGTCCTCAGCCCGATCATCAACATTCCGAGCATGAAGGTCGACCTTCCGGAAGCGATGACGAAAGAGACCAAGGACCAGAACCTCACGGTCAGTCTCGGCGCGGACGGGCAGATGTCCATCGATGCCGACCTCGTGACGATTCAGGACCTTCCGGCGCAACTCACAGCCAAGCTCAAAGGCCGCAAGGACGTCGTGGTCATCATCCGCGCCGATAAAAACCTTCCCTATGGGAACGTCGAGAACTTCATCCGCACCGTCAACCGCTACGTCGGGGACCGCGCCGTCGCGATCGCCACGCAGCAGAGAACGGCGAAGCTCGACCCGGTGAAATCATGAGACCCGTCGTCACCACCACGCCTCACGGCTCCTTCATTTTCGGGAAATTCTTCGATTTGAGTCACCGCGACATCATCTGCCTGTCGTTCGCGCTCGGCGTCCACGCCCTTCTTCTGTTGTGGAAGGGCGGCGCGATGCTGCTGCCCGACAAACCGGCGAACGGCCTCGGCGATACGCTTGTCGCGGTGCGGTTCATGAACGAGATGCCCAGTTACGAGGCGCCCGGCGGATCGTCGCCGGCCCCCAAAGGATTTTTCGACCGCATGAAGTCCATCATGAAGGGCGAGGGCGGTGCACCCAAGAAAGAGGCCCTCGCGATGGGCCAGTCGGACAAAATCGAAGTCCAGAAGCCGGCCTGGAACAAGGCCGAAACGCTCGCGAGCAAAACTTTCAACGACAAAAAGGCCTTCGAAGGCATCGCCCAGAAAAAGGACGCGCTCGACGTCGCGATGGGCAAAGAAAGCGAGATCCTCGTGAAGCCGTCGCAGGGCAACTTCAAGACGGCGGAGCCGAATCTGAAGGAAAATGCCTTTAAGGTCGCCACCAAGGACGCTCCCTTCAAAATTCTCAAACCGAAGAACGACGATGCGCTTTCGAATGTGAACGCGGTGCCGGTCGCGGTCGGCCGCAACACGAGCGCGAACGTGAAGGCGCTCGACGGCGGCGCGGGCGCGGGCCCGGCCCTTCAGTCGAAGGCGTTCGCGGAAGCGGGCGGTAAAACTTTCTCAGGGGGCGCGTTCGGCGCGTCGAAAGGCGGCTCCGACAGCGCCAGCGGCGGCGGTCTCGCCTCCGGCGCCGGCGCGATGGCTGCGGTCCCGGCCGGCATGGGCGCGGGCACGGGTTCCGGCTCCGGCGTCGGCAGCGGCGCGGGCGTGGGCTCCGGACGCGGCACGGGCGTGGGTTCGGGCACCGGAACGGGAACGGGCAATGGATCGGGCCGAAATTGGGGCGGCTCGGGAACCGGCAACGGCTCGAGCGCGCTGGAATCGCTTCCGCGCAATCGCGTCCAGGACACCATTACGACCACCGCGTCGGGTTCGCGCAACGGCACCGGTTTCAACATCACCGGCGCGCTGGCCAACCGTCCGATCATTTCCAAGAAGCAGGCCGCCTACGAGCGCGACGCGCGCGTGGCGCTGCGATTCCGCGTGGACTGGAGCGGTCATGTCCTCGACGGCATCATCATCGAGCTTTCGTCCGGCAGCCCGACCTTCGACAACAAGGTCCTCGAGGCGCTCAAGGAATGGCAGTTCAGCCGCCTCCCGGCCAACCGGACCAACGAAATACAGGAAGGCGTGATCACCTTCGTGTTCAAAGGAGTCTGATTTATGAAGCGCATGCTCGTCACCGTTACCGCGCTCAGCCTGTTGATGCCCGCGTCGTACGCGGCGGACACCAGCAAAGGCCAGGCAGAAATGAAGAGCGACGCTCCGCTCTCCGAAACCATCCGGGGAGAAGTGAAGGAGCAGCTCGACATCCAGAAACCGCCGCCGTCCATCGAGCTTGACTCGAAGGAATTCGTGGAGAGCGGCACCGCTCAGACCGAAAACGTTCTTCAGGAAGCCAAGCCCGTCCCGAGCAAGGACGACTTTGAGAACTACGCCAAGCTGACCTCAAACCAGACGCTGCGCCCGTGGATGCCGCTCATCCCGGAACCGCCGTTGGTCACGTTCTACCCCGGCCTCTCCAAGCAGCAATCGAAGCACTGGGAGTTCCGCGTGTCGGATGAGGGCGGCGAGGTGGTCAAGATCATCAAGGGCAAGGGCGTTCCACCCCGCGACATCGAGTGGAACGGCCTGAACGAGCGCGGCCAGTACATCACGGTCGGCACGCTCTACTCCTATCAGTTCCTCACTTTCGACGAACATGAGAACGCCCACACGTTCCCCGGTGAGCCGTTTCAGCTCGACGCCCTGATGTACAAGCAGAAGGGGAAAATCGTCGTGGAATTCGCCAACAAGCGCCTCTACAATCAGGACACGGCGCAGTTCCGACCGGCGATGTCGGGCCTCTGGGAGCGCGCCATCGACGTGGTGCGCGAGAACTCGAACCGCCCGCTGCTGATCGAGGTTTACGCGGACAGCGCGAAGTCGCCGCTGGCCGAGGAACGCCGCCAGGCAGCCGTGCTGTCGATCTCGGACGCCACCAACCTGCCGGCCGTCGACATCAAGCATGCCGTCAGCAAGATTGCCGATCGCGGCGACGTCACGCGCCTGGTCCTCAACGTCCGCTAAATAACTTTTGGGCTCTGAACGCGGCCTCCGCTCCGAACAGGGGCGGGGGCCGTTTGATTTCGTATCATCCACGACCATGAAATCCCTTCGATATACGTTCGCTGACCGGACCGAGCGGATGCGGGCGTCCATCATCCGCGAGATCCTCAAGATCGCGTCGCGTCCGGGCGTCATCTCGTTCGCCGGCGGCCTGCCCGCGCCCGAGACGTTCCCGCTCAAACAGTTCGAGCGCGCGCTGGTCCAGGCGCTTCATATCGACGGTACGCGCGCCCTGCAATACGGCGTCACCGAGGGCCACGCGGGCCTGAAGGAATTTCTCTGCGGCTGGTATGGCAAGCAGGGCCTGCCGGCACGCCCGGCGGAACTGCTGTTTTCTCACGGCTCCCAGCAGGGCCTCGACCTGGTGGCAAAAATTTTCCTCAACCCCGGCGACAAGATCCTCGTCGAAGACCCGACCTATCTCGGCGCCATTCAGTGCTTCAATTCCTATCAGCCGCGTTACGTGACCGTGCCGATCGATGAAGAAGGCATGCGTCCCGAGGACGTGGAGCGCGCGCTCAAGAAAAACAAGGTGAAGTTCATCTACGTGGTGCCGACGTTCCAGAACCCGGCCGGCACGTCGATGTCGCTCGCCCGGCGCCAGGCCCTGATCAAGATCGCCCGGCGCCACGGCATTCCGATTCTGGAAGACGATCCCTACGGACTTCTGCGGTTTCACGGCCAGCCGCTGCCGAGCCTCTATCAGCTCGCGCGCGGCAAGGGCGTCATCTACATGTCCACGTTCTCGAAGCTGCTCTCACCGGGCATTCGCCTGGGCACGATGCTGGCCGAGCCCGCCGTGATGCAGCAGCTCATCTACGCCAAGCAGGCGTCCGATCTGCAGAACAACACGCTCATCCAGTACGCCGTGTACCACTACTGCAAGAACGGGGACCTGGACCGCCATCTCCCGAAGATCATCGCGGCCTACAAGAAGCGGGCGGCGACGATGATGGC